>JAZUOQ010000067.1:0-9766 GCA_045604775.1 Eubacteriales bacterium | reverse complement strand
GGATATAACCAAGGAAGGCATAAATGCTGCTATGAAGGCTGCTTCATCTGCTTCTTTCGGTTATACTGAAGAGGAACTCGTTTCTTCAGATATCATCGGTATCACCTATGGTTCACTCTTCGATGCAACACAGACAATGGTTGCTAAGATTGATGATGATACTTATCAGGTACAGGTAGTTTCTTGGTATGATAACGAGAACTCCTACACAAGCCAGATGGTAAGAACAATCAAATACTTCGCAGAGATGTAATTGATTTAACAATCGACAAACCGCCTCATATTGATATGTACCCCAAAAGATAGACACTTTTGAAGGTGCATATCAATATGGGGCGGTTTTTATTTGAATTATATTATTTTTATGGTATAATTCATAATACGAAAGTGAGGTGTATTTATGTTATTTCTAATGAATACGACTTATGGTGTTGTATATGCCTTTTTATTGCTTGTTTTGGCGCTGCTTATATTTCTTGCCATAAAACAGAAAAAAATAATTTGGAAAATTTGCATTAGCGTTATTACAGTTTTAGTACTGGTACCCGAGCTATTTCTTGGCTGTTTAATTTTAGTAATGTCATATTCAATAGATACGTTCTATCAGACAATGCTACTGATTTCGGCTTTATTTGTGATCATCTCGATAGTTTTTGCTGTTTGGGGGCTTTATAAATATAAAGTTGTAACTGTTACTGTTATTTCAATATTGCTTATAGGTGGTGTTGTTACAAGTTGTTATGCGGGCTATAACGCATACATTGATTCGGTGCCTACATTAAGTGAAAGTTCTGATATTCTTTCACGGTATGCGCCTGATTCTGATACTTCAAAGGTTGCGGTATTAGAAAATGAAAGTTCATTTACACTTCATACAGATATTCCCAAACTTGATGGTGCAACAGCATTGTATCCCGTTTATTCCGCTTTTGCAAAAGCGGTGTATCCTGATTTTGCTTTGAATTATGAGTATGTAGACTGTACTACGACAAGCAGTGCGTATGAACGTATAGTGACAGGTGAAACGGATATTGTTTTTGTTGCAGCACCTTCTGAAAATCAAAAGCAGTATGCTGCTGACCATGGAGTAGAACTTGAATATACCCCTATCGGTAGTGAAGGATTTGTTTTCTTTGTAAATGCAAAAAATCCTCTGGATGATTTGAGTATCGAACAGGTACAAAATATTTATTCGGGTGAAATAACACAGTGGTCAGAACTTGGCATTGAGCGATTGGGTGAGATTATCGCTTTTCAGCGCGATGAGGGAAGCGGCAGTCAAAGTGCATTACAGCGTATGATGAAGGATAAAACACTTGTGACTCCTCCTACAGACCGTGTTGTTGAAGCAATGACAGGGATAATAGAAAAAACTTCCGATTATAAGAACTTTAAAAATGCTATTGGATTTTCATTCAGATTTTATTCGACCGAAATGGTTAAAAGTAATCATATAAAACTGCTTAGTTTAAACGGAGTATATCCCAGTGAAGAAAATATTCGCAACGGAACATACCCTATTTCAAATAATTTTTATGCTGTAACCCGTAAAGATAAGTCGGAAAATGTCAAAAAGTTTCTTGATTGGATGACAGGGGAAGAGGCGCAGTACCTTGTAGAACAAACAGGCTATATACCTATTTCATAAAAAAGTCATAATTGCTTTTTCGGTTTCATATGCATATACAAATGAATGTGTGATACGGAGGAGTAGCAATGATAGCACAAACAGACATTTACCGTGACATCGCAACGCGTACGGGCGGTGATATTTATATCGGTGTGGTAGGCCCCGTTCGCACGGGCAAATCAACATTTATCAAAAAGTTTATGGAAACACTGGTTATACCAAACATACAAAGTGAGTATAAACGCGAACGTGCGACAGATGAACTCCCGCAATCCTCAGCCGGAAAAACTATTATGACCACCGAACCTAAATTTATACCCGATGAAGCGGTTGAGATAGTAATGGAAGATAATGCGCATTTCAATGTACGTATGATAGACTGCGTCGGGTATGTTGTTGACAGTGCACTGGGCTATATTGAAAATGAGCAACCGAGAAAAGTAATGACACCGTGGGATGAAAACGAAATGGAATTTCAGACTGCGGCGGAAATAGGTACAAAAAAAGTAATATGTGAACATTCCACTATCGGTCTTGTTGTTACTACTGATGGCAGCATTGGCGAGATACCGCGTTCAGATTATGAAGTTGCAGAACGTAAGATAATTGATGAACTAAAGTCTATAAATAAACCATTTGTAATATTGCTCAACTCAATGTTCCCTGACAGTGCATCTGCTCGTGATCTTTGTACAAGACTTGAACAACAGTATGATGTGCCAGTTATATGTGTAAACTGTATTGAATTGAATAGGGAAGAGATACTTGATATTATAAAGACTGTGTTAATGGAATTTCCTGTTAAACAAATAGAAGTTTCTGTGCCTGAATGGATTAATTCACTTGAATATGATCACTGGTATAAGCGGTCGTTTTTCTCTCATATGCTTGATAGTGCAAAGGGTATTCGTAATATCCGTGAGGTCAAACGTTTTGCTCAAAACCTTAGTACTGATGAGCGTATACAAAACTGTGATGTTTCTGAATTAGATCTAGGTATAGGCACCGCGGATGTGAAGGTAGACTTTGACAGTGATCTTTATTACAGTATTTTGTGTGAAACTGCGGGTATTGATATCAAAAATGATGCTGAACTTATTGAGTTTATTAAAACAATGTCTGCTGTTAAAGAAAAATATGATAAAATCAGCTCTGCTTTTGATGAGGCTGAGGCCACAGGATACGGCATAGTCAATCCCACACTTTCAGACCTTTCTCTTGATGAACCTGAAATATTTAAGCAGGGTGGTCGCTTTGGCGTAAAACTTCGCGCAAGTGCTCCGTCTTATCATATAATTCGTGCAAATATAAAAACAGAAGTAAGTCCAATCGTTGGCAGCGAAAAACAAAGCGAAGAGCTTGTTATGTATCTGCTTGAAGACTTTGAAGAAAATCCGCAGAAAATATGGGAGTCAAATATTTTCGGTAAATCTGTGCATGATCTTGTAAACGAAGGCCTACAAAATAAACTTTCAAAAATGCCGGATGATGCCCGCTTTAAACTTCAGGAAACTTTGTCCAGAATAATAAACGAAGGCAGCGGAGGACTTATTTGTATCATATTGTAAAACTTATAAATGTGCCGTTTATCATTTGGCACATTTATTTTTTTGTCGAATTTTGCTATATATTCGCACTTGCGTATACGCAAGTGCGAAACTGCATATACAATATCCTTGAGGTGATATGAAATGAGCGTCAAGGATGCCGTGGTAAAAAGATTTGAAAATATATGTAGACAAAGAAATATTAAAATAAACGAGCTTGCCAATATTTCAGGTGTTACGCCTTCGACTGCATACAGTATGATGGATAAAAACAGGCGTGACATTTCTATTATAACTATAAAGAAATTTTGTGACGGTTTGGATATGAGCTTGGCTGAATTCTTTTCTTCTCCTGAATTTGAGAATTTAGAGCAGGAGATATTTTAAAAGTGTTTGCCTATCTTAAGATGCATCCTCTTTTATGCGGATGTATTTTTGCAGTGGCGATATGCATTTTGTGTTCTTATATTTCAAGTGGCGGCATAGTCGCACTGTGTTGTGCAATTGTGTTATCTCTCTTGTTTGTTGTACCTGTTCGCTTTTCGTTTAAACACCATGCTGTTCTTTCTTTAATAATGGCACTTGCAATGTCGCTTACGTCATTTTTATATTGTAAATATAAGTATGAACCGGCGTGTGAATACTCGGGAAAATCGGTTGTAGTTGATTGCAATGTTCTTTCTAATTACGGAGAGGGCGATAACTGTATAACAGCAAAAGCAATATCTGTATACGAAAATGGGACAGACACTTCTGTAAATTTCAAGGTTCGCATTTATACTAATGATACAACGACTGTACTTCCCTCTACAAAAATACGTGCACTTGTTGATTTTTATGATATAGAAGCAGTGGATCGTCATGACTCTGATGGTATCTATATTTCGGGATTTGCAGATAGATTTAATGTTATTGAACCGAGTAATACTTCTTCTTTTACATATAAATATTATGCGTTTAGGGAAAAATTGAAAGGGTTAATTGATCTTGGAGATCCTGAAACCACATCATTTGCACGTGCTATGATATTAGGTGATAAAAGCGAGTTATCCGGAGTGTTCATATCAAAATTTCGCGCAATAGGTATGTCGCACGTAATGGCAGTCAGCGGTATGCATCTTTTGTTTGCTGTAATGTTTTTTGAATTGATACTGATTTCATTTGGGATAGATGTAAAACCTCGTGCGGTATGTTCAATAGTGGCAATACTTTTGTTTACATTTGTTACAGGGTTTTCTGTTTCATGTGTAAGAGCGGCTATTATGCTTACAGTATACTATGCCGGAATTCTGATAGGGCGTATATCAGAAAGTGTTACTTCTCTTTCATTTTCCGTATATGTTATATTGCTTATCACACCTTACAATATTTATGACTTATCTTTTATTATGTCAGTATGTGCAGTTTTGGGTATTGTTTTAATTACACCAATACTTAATAAATTTATTGTTATAGGTACAGGTTTTTATAAAATTGATAAATGTTTAAAATTTATCAAAAATATTTTTACTGTTTCACTTGGGGCAACATTAGCCTGTATTCCTGTGCAGATAATAGTATTTCGTGAGGTAAGTCTTGTATCTCCTATTGCTAATGTGTTGCTTTTACTTCCTGTTAAAGCGTTGTTTTATACCTGTTTTTTGGATATTCCATTTGGTTTTATAGGTATCTTTTCGCCCATTTCGCGTATTTTGTATAAAATTATAAGTAAAATAACAAATATACTGTATTTGTTTCCGCTGACTTCTATTAGCTCTTATAATCCGTTTTTTTATATAATATTCACTCTTTTTGGTGTACTTATTATTGGTATCTACATATATTCGTTAAAATTCCCCAAAAAGAATGTATATCCGTATGTTTTAAGTTATGCTGCATTATGTGTGTCTTTTGCAATTTTAAATACAACTGTAATTTCAGGTACTGCCCGTCTTGAAGTGGTTGATGTAGGGAATGGCAACTGTAATATCATAACCTCAGGTGATACTGCTGTTGTTATAGACTGCGGTGGCAGTGACTTTGGTTCTGTTTATGAAAGTTTCAACCAGTTGCCTGTAAAAAGAATAGAAACTGTAGCACTTACACATCTTGATTCGGATCATGTAAATTATCTTGACTACTTGATAAATTCTTTTGAAATTGGTACAATAATGTATCCGGAGTTTTCTGATGCGAAGCATATGCAGGATGTTTTTGATAAGGCACAATTTGCCGGAACGAAAATCAAAATGCTTACAGAGGATGAAAGTTTTACGGTTTTACGTACTTATACACTTACTGCTTTTGTAGAGTCTGCTTATAAAACTAAACTCCAAAATAATACAAGCGCCGTGTATAAATTTTCGACAGATAAATCATCTGTGCTTTTTACAGGGGATATGGCGGCACCACAGGAATATGCATATCTTGACTATGGACAAGCACTTGATTGTGATATCCTTGTTGCTGCACATCACGGTGCATCAAATTCTTCAATAAAACCTGTACTTGAACTTTTCACACCTGACTATTCTGTTATCAGTGTAGGTGAAAATTCAAACGGACATCCATCAGCCTTAACTCTTAATCGCTTGAATGAGGTGTCTAGGGTGCTACGTACTGACTTAAACGGTGATATAATATTTAAATTTGATAAAAAAGGATATAAACTGTTAAACTGATATGAGTATAAAAATACTTAATGAAAATATAAAAAATGCATCATTTCTTCCGCTGTACTATATCTACGGTGATGAGGAATATCTGAAACAGCATTATTATAGTGAAATAAAGAATAAATCTGTAACTGTTATGCCCGAATTTAATTTTTTTGAGTTCGATGCAAAGACTTTTTCCTATGTTGATTTTACCAATTGTGTTAACAGTTATCCTGTAATGGCAGATCATAAAACAGTTGCTGTTGTTGACTTTGATAATTCTCTTCTGAAAAAAGATTTTACTAAGGAATTGACAGCTTTTTTAAAGACTGTTCCCGAATTCTGTACCGTTGTTTTTATTGATACTGCACTTAAAAACAAAACGAGCACAAATCCCTTGTTAAAGGTAATTAATGCCGCAGGCGGTATAGTTATTGAAGTGAAAAGCCCTGATGCATCCAGTCTTGCAGCATGGTGCAAACGTCATTTCAAAAGCGGTGGTAAAACAATATCCAATGATGATCTGCGTTATCTTATAGAAATTGCAGACAGTGATATGCTATCTCTTAATAATGAAATATCGAAATTATGTAATTATGTTAGTGCAGATGCAGTAACGCGCTCAGATATTGATAAACTTGTGACACATAGTATTGAAGCTAACCGTTTCGGTATTGCAGATGCATTTTGTTCAGGCAAGTATGATGATATCTTTGATATAGTAGATAAACTGTATAAGCAGAATGTTGACGATATTATGATATCTAATCTGTTTTACAGAACTTTTGTCGATATGTGGAAAGCTAAACTTGCTGTTTTGGCAGGCAAAACATCGGCAGATATGGCGCGTGATTTCGGTATCAATCCTTATGGTGCTTCAAAGGCAATGAAAAATGCACGTATGCTTAGTATGGGATTTTTAAATGAGGCGGTAATGCTTTCTTTGAAACTGGATATTGAACTTAAAAGTACACCGTATAATAAACGCAATCTGATTGTGACATATATTGCAAGTATTATAAACAGCAGGCAGAGTAATGGATAAACTAAAAATAGACAGACTAATCATAGTTGAGGGTAGGTACGATAAAATACGCCTCGAAAACATTGTAGATGCACCTATTATAGTCGTAAACGGATTTCGTATTTACAATGACAAAAAATTAAAACAAACTATACTTTCACTCGCAAGGGACAGGGGAGTACTTATACTTACCGACAGTGATACGGCAGGTTATAAAATACGTGTTTACCTTTCAAAAATACTATCCGGCTGTGATGTTATAAATGTATTTGCACCTGAAATCAAGGGTAAAGAAAAACGCAAATCATCACCATCAAAACAGGGGCTTGTCGGGGTGGAAGGTACAGATGATGAAATACTTCGTTCTGTGTTATCTGAATATACACAGGTGAACTCAGTCAAGGGAGGTATCACAACTGCCTTGTTGTACGAACTCGGGTACATTGGCTCTAAAGGAGCAAAGGAACAAAAAAACGCACTTTTAGAGTATCTGGGCGTACAAAAAAATATTTCTAACACGTTTTTACTTAGAATTCTTAATTCACATTTTACAGTAAAAGAGTTTGTAGACTTGAAAATCAAAAAAAATTAATATATATTTTTTATACATAAAAAGGAGTAACTTAAATGGTTAATGATAGTAATATGCGGCTTAGTATGATAACTGATTTTTATGAATTTACTATGAGTAATGGTTATTTTGAAAAAGGAAAAAAAGACGAGATCGCATATTTCGATATGTTTTTCAGAAGAATACCGGATGGTGGCGGCTTCGCTATTGCTGCAGGATTGGAACAGGTTATCGAATATCTTGAAAATCTTAAATTTGATGATGAAGAAATTGAATTTCTTCGCAGTAAAGGCATTTTCAGTGAAGAGTTTTTGGATTACCTTAAAAATTTTGAATTTTCGTGTGATGTTTATGCTGTTCCGGAGGGTACTCCGATTTTCCCAAGTGAGCCGATAATTACAGTAAGGGGACCATCAATTCAGGCTCAGTTGGTAGAAACGATGATATTACTCACGGTTAATCATCAGTCCCTTATTGCGACAAAGGCTTCAAGAATAGTTCGTGCGGCGGATGGACGTGACGTTAGCGAATTCGGTGCAAGGCGCGCTCAGGGATATACCGGCGCGGTACTGGGTGCAAGGGCAGCATACATTGCAGGCTGTACCGGCACATCCAATACACTTTGTGATATGCTGTACGGTATTCCAAGCGGTGGCACAATGGCTCACAGTTGGGTACAGAATTTCGAGTCGGAATACGAAGCTTTCAAAGCATATGCTGAGGTTTATCCTGATAACTGCACTCTTCTTATTGATACATATAATGTTCTTAAATCGGGTATTGTAAACGCTATTAAAGTGTTCAATGAGGTGCTTGTACCCAAAGGCTGCAGGCCCAAAGCTGTGCGTATCGATTCGGGTGATATTACGTATTTGTCTAAAAAACTTCGCAAAATTCTTGATCAAAATGGTTTTCCGGATTGTAAGATTATGGTATCGAACTCACTTGATGAATACATCATACGTGACACGATAATACAGGGCGCTAAGATTGATAGTTTTGGAGTCGGCGAACGCCTTATTACATCAAAAAGTGAACCTGTTTTTGGCGGTGTTTATAAACTTGTGGCTGTTGAAAATGAAAAAGGGGAGATAACCCCCAAAATCAAGGTGTCTGAGAATGTAGAGAAAATCACAATTCCACACTTTAAAAAAGTGTACAGAATCTATTCTAATGAAACGGGCAAGGCGGTGGCGGATCTTGTTGCACTTCATAATGAAGAAATAGATGATTCTAAACCATATACTCTTTTTGATCCGGTACATACCTGGAAACGAAAAGAAATCGATAATTTCACAGCAATAAATATCTTGAAGCCTATCTTTGTAAAAGGAAAACTTATTTATAAAAAGCCCAAAGCGGCCGATATTCGTGAATACTGTCTTGCTCAGATCGACACACTCTGGGATGAAGTGAAACGTTTTGAAAATCCGCATCGCTATTATGTCGATTTAACTCCTGATTTGTGGAATATAAAAAACGATTTACTAAAGAAATACAATTAGATATTGTTTACAATTTGTGCAAACTAACCAAAAAAATCATCGTAAATTTTGTGATGAGCAATATTTGGATATTTTGCACAAATTTTTTTTAAATTTTAGTAAAACCGCACTTCAAAACAAGTCAGAAAAACACGAAAATACATAAAATTCAAAAATAGTTTATTTATTATTAATATAGTTATTGCAATAATTTAAAAAATTTGCTATAATTGCATAACGTAAAGTAGTATGGTGTATTGTCTCGCCGTGAAACTAACAAACACTAAGCGGCAATTTGACATACATTGGCAAAATTACTTTGTTTATTTTATTTGCGGAGGTATCCATATGAATAACAGCAAAATGACAAAATTCATTTTCAAATCCATTTGTATGCTGTTAGCTGTTGCATTCCTTCTGTCAACATTTACTGTCTGTGTGTTTGCAGATGATGATGTTGCCGATGTTGCCGACGAATATGTTGAGGACATTGAGCAAGAAGCAGAGGAAGCAGCTTCGTCTACCGATTCTGAAAATTCTGATGATGCCGAAGAGCAGGCAGAAGAAGAGGAAGAATTGTCTGATGAAGAGCTTATGCAGATCCATATTGACGGATTTGAGCGTGAGGGCGAATATTCGGATTATGTTGAGAAATATGCTGAATATAACAAAAAATTGCCCGCAATTGTTATTGACCCCAGTACATACACTTCAACAACTGCTCAAGTTGAACTTCTTGCTGAGTATAAGGGCGAGAAGGGAGTTGTTAAACTCAATGAAAACGGTGAATTCGTGTATACAGTAAATGTTGCAGAAACCGGTATGTACGCCATCGAGTTTACGTATCACCCGATGGATGATAAGATCAAAAGAG
>JAZUOQ010000066.1:0-1737 GCA_045604775.1 Eubacteriales bacterium | reverse complement strand
ATCCAAAGTGAAATCGCCCGGAACCTTCCAGGCAGAGGCTTGCTTTGAGCGATGTTCCGCTGTACCTAAAAACTTCGCACATCACTTTCGTAAGTATTATGGTAGTGTTGGGTATTATGAATCTTGCTCTGCAAAACTGCCATCAAAGACTTTGGATTCAGAGCAAGAGCGTTTTGTCGCTGTCATTAAGTGCCGGCGGTGTTTGTCTGTTCATTATAAGTCAACAACCTTATGCAGCGGTATTTGTATTTGTGTTTTTGATTATCAAGGCTTTAATGCTGGTAAAACGGCAATGATACGAAGCGTATCATCGATGTGACGGCTAAATTCTTTCATTTTTTATTATTTTCCCTAAACTTGTATTCAGGTGAAAGCCAAATACAAGCCAATGAGGATGGTATAGAAAATGAAAAGAATTAGAAAAAAACTTATAGTTTCAATGTGTTTGCTTGCGGCGTTTGTGCTGTGGACAGTAGCAATTTGCTTTCTGGATGTGCGTGCGATTGGCCCGCAAGGTTCGTTTGTGGGATTTGCCGGCATCAATGGTTTTATCCATAATCTGACGGGTGTACATTGGGGACTTTACAACATAACCGATTGGCTCGGACTTGTGCCGATTTTTGTGTGTATGGGATTTAGCATACTTGGACTTATACAGTGGATCAAGCGAAAAAGTATATGTAAGGTAGATTACGATATTCTTGTCTTAGGCGGGTTTTATATTGTTACGATTGCCGTCTATTTGCTTTTTGAGAGCGTGGTAATCAATTACCGACCGGTACTGATAGGCGGGAGTTTGGAAGCATCATATCCGTCTTCAACAACAATGCTGGTAATGTACGTTATGCCAACGGCTATTATGCAATTAGATAATCGAATAAAGAACAAATTGTTCCGCAATATCGTTGTTGTTACAATCATTGCATTTATTGCCTTTATGGTAATTGGCAGACTTATTTGCGGTGTTCACTGGTTCACGGACATTGTCGGTGGCGCATTACTTAGTGCAGGACTTGTGATGATGTATCATTCGTTAAGCAATTTAAAAACGAAGTAATATTTTGCAGAAAATAACCGCTGAAAGCGTAAAAACTTCAGCGGTTTTAATATTACTTATCAAAAGAAACAGGCTTTGTATCGTTTGTCGCAAATGCGTTTGGACCGGGATCAGACATTGAGAAATACATTTTAGCAGCCTTTGTTGTGCCGAAATCTCGGTTAGAGCCGGAGTTCTGCACCTTGTTAAATGCATCACGGAACATTTGATTGTGCGCTTCCTCACGGTTTAAAAGGAAGTCGATGGTCTCACGCACCTTTTTGTCATCAATCTGGCGGTAAAGGTATTCATAAACCACCTTTGCACGTTGCTCAGATGCGATATTGCTGAGTAGGTCTGCACAGAGGTCTCCTGTAACCGTTACATAGTCGCCTGTCCAAGAGTAACCCGAAGCGTTAATAAGTCCGGGGTTAAGACCCAAAAGTACGTGGGACTGAATCTCGCCTGACGGCACCTTTTCGGCATCAACATCGTGTCCGTTTAATAGGTTGATGGTCTGCGCCACCATCTCCATATGACCAAGTTCTTCCGCGGCAATGTCAAGGAAGAGGTCCTTGATTTCGGGATCGCGGATTCTAAAGCTCTGGGACATATATTGCATAGCCGCCTTTAGTTCACCGTTTCCTCCGCCAAGTTGTTCCTGCAAAAGTACCGCGTACTGTGGATTGGCTTTTTCAACC
>JAZUOQ010000065.1:0-2033 GCA_045604775.1 Eubacteriales bacterium | reverse complement strand
AGTTGCAACCTAGAGTTGTCTTCCTAAGACCGCTTGGCCTCCGACTTATCCCTGCAAGCTGTTACTACATAGGTGAGTACGCATTCTACGGCGTATCTAACCTTAAGACAGTAAACTATGCAGGAACACAAGCACAGTGGAAAGACAAACTGTGGATTGATGATGCAGGTAATACAACAATAATAAATGCGACAGTTAATGCTTCTGTATAAAATAAAACCTGAATAAGATTTAATCTTATTCAGGTTTTGCATTTATATAATTTTTGGGTGACATACCGTATTTTTTCTTAAAAGCATTTGAAAAATAAAGTGGATTTTCATAACCTGTGGAATATGAAACGACTTTAATTTGTGTAACACCTCCATCCAGCATCCTCTTAGCATTTTTTAAACGTGTATCAATAATGTATTCTTTTACTGACATACTATCGCTTTCGCGAAACAATCTGTAAAGATATGAGCGCTCAATACCAACAGCGTTTGCAAGCTCGTTTACTGTAAAATCTTGTCTGTAACTGTTAGCTGCAATATATTGTTTTGCAACATATAGATAGTCAAGACTTTTACTTTCGCTGTTTGATGGATAAATCTCAATGTATTTTGCAAGTAGTATTCTAAGCAACCCATCGTTATATATTTTTGCCGATTTTGAAAGGATGTCTTTTGAAAAACCGTTGTATATATATTTTAAATCCGCTTTTGGAGATACCGGCATATCAAAAAAAGATGTCATATTAATAAGACTTTTCACTTCACTTCCGGTAAAATTGACCCATACATAACTCCACGGATCTTTCATATCAGGGTAATAATAAGTCATACTGTTTTTATCCATAAAAAAACTTTGACCGGCTTCGACACGGTATTTTTTGCCGCCTGTTTCATAGAAACCTGCGCCTTTTAAGATATAATGTATAACATACCCGCCTTGAACACCCGGTCCCCATGAATGTCCGTCAGAACAGTCTTGTGTATCGCATCTATCAAATTTCAATGTTTCTGATTCAGTCATATATTTTCTCCAAATACAACATAATTATATGTTTATGCAACAATTATAGCATATACAACACAGTTTGTATATAGTAAAATAAAATAAAATATTGGTTTGCCGTAAGCCATAAAATACGGCAGAAAGGGAAGGTGACTTAAATGAAAATTACATTTATGGGTGCAGGCAGTACCGTTTTTGCAAGAAACGTAATAGGGGACTGTATGTGTAGTGAAAGCCTTCGTGACAGCGAATTTGCACTTTATGATATTGATGCAAAGCGTCTTGCTGAAAGCGAAACTATTCTTACTGCAATGAATGAGACAATGGGTGGTCATGCAAAAATCACAACTTATCACGGCGTTGAAAACCGTAAGGATGCACTTCGCGGCGCTTCCTTTGTTGTAAATGCTATTCAGGTTGGTCTTTACGATCCATGTACTATTATTGATTTTGAGGTTCCGAAAAAATACGGCCTCAGACAGACCATTGCAGATACACTTGGTATCGGCGGCATTATGCGCGCGCTTCGTACAATGCCTGTTTTAGAAGATTTTGCGAAAGATATGGAAGAGGTATGTCCTGATGCTTGGTTTTTAAACTATACCAATCCCATGGCAATGCTTTCAGGCTATATGCAGAGATATACAAATGTCAAGACTATCGGTCTTTGCCACTCTGTTCAGGTTTGCAGAAAGGGACTTTTAAAGCAACTTGGTATGGAAGAATATTTCGAGGGCGGCAAAGAACTTATTGCAGGTATTAATCATATGGCTTGGCTTCTTGAGTGTAAGGATAAGAATGGTAACGACCTCTATCCTATGATCAAAGAACGCGCTAAAAAGCGTATTTTTGAGGATGACTGTAAAGACAGAGTTCGTCTTGATTATATTGATAAATTCG
The DNA here is from genome assembly GCA_045604775.1 of Eubacteriales bacterium. Lineage (GTDB taxonomy): Bacteria > Bacillota > Clostridia > Oscillospirales > QAKW01 > RGIG9041. The sequence goes on along the minus strand of JAZUOQ010000065.1, from coordinate 137 downwards.
GTTACTATTGTACTGAATCTTCTGAACATAATGCTGAATACAATATGTTCTATATCAAATCTAAGTATCCGGAACTTATCGATAAATTTCAAATTCCGCTTGATGAATACCCCAGACGCTGCGTAAACCAGATTGAA
>JAZUOQ010000064.1:0-6191 GCA_045604775.1 Eubacteriales bacterium | reverse complement strand
GGATCGCTAAAAAGTATAATGTGCCATTTGTTTCAACCGTACACTTTAACTTCAGCACGGGTTTTATCCAAAGACTTTTTTCAAAATGGGGAGACCGCGCTTTATCAGTAAGTGAAGATTTAAAAGAATATGCCGTAAAGAATTATAATTATGACCCAAATAAAATAAAGGTCACTGTTAACGGTATCAATCTCAATACATTTAAAAAACGTGTGACTCCGGAATTCAAAAAAGAACTCGGACTTGAGCAAAATTCTAAAGTGATACTTTGTGTTTCTCGTCTTGATGATGTGGCAGGTGATCACGTTTACAGAGTACTGTGTATGGCTGAAGAGATTTACAAAGGCACACCCGATTCAAACATAGTTATTGTCGGCGGCGGTACCAGAGCTGATGAGTTCAAAAAGAAAGCTGCAGATATTAATTCTCGCACCAAAGAAGGATTCATCCGTTTTACAGGACCACAAACTGACATTTACAGATTTTGCAATATCGCAGATTTATTTATAGGCATATCACGTTCTGCACTTGAAGCAATGGCATGCGAAGTTCCGACATTACTTCTTGGCAATAGTGGTTATCTCGGATTATTTTCAGATAAAACAGTCGATGCTTGCATTGACACAAACTTTACCTGTAGAGAGTGTCCTTACCCAGATGATAGCGAAATAATCTCACTTATAACAGATATGCTTCACCATCCGGATAAATATGAAAAAAATGTTGCAGACGGTTTAGAAATCGTAAAAAACAGATATTCGGTATTCCGTATGGCAGATGACGCAATAGAGGTATATCAGGGAGCAGAAAATGATCTGCGGCCATATGACCTTATGATTTGCGGTTATTACGGTCAACATAATTTAGGCGATGATATGTCCCTTAAAGCGATTGCGGAAAACGCAGTCGATATCAGCGGTGCAAAGCATATAGTAATGCTAAGTGCAAAATCAGACTATAAGCCCCACAAATACATTGAAGAATGTATACACAGATTTGATCTTATTAAAATTCGTAAAGTTCTGAAAAAGACGAAAATGTTTATTCTCGGAAGTGGCTCCATTTTACAGGATACAACTTCGTCAAGAAGCATATTCTATTATCTATATATAATGAAGCTTGCAAAAAAACAGGGTTGTCAAATTATGTTATACAGTAATGGCATTGGTCCTATAAGCCATAAAAATAACAAAGAAAATGCAGTTTCTGTATTAAACAAAGCAGATATTATAACAGTACGTGATAACAATTCACTTGAGTACCTGCATAAAATCGGAGTTAAAAATAAAAACATTGAAGTTACTGCTGACGAAACATTTACTCTTAATAAGGATGTAATAAGTGAAAAGTACCCACTTGATGACAATAAAAAATATATATGTGTTAATTTAAGAAACACACATAAAAACCATGATTTTTTTGATGAATTTGCCGAGTTTTTAGACGAAATAAGCAAAAAATATCAACTTATACCCATTTTGCTTCCGCTTCATTTTGAGCAAGACACACCCGCTTTAAAAGAACTTGAAAGCAAGCTTAGTTGTGAGCATATATTTATAAACAAACGGCTTACCCACCGCCACACACTCGGTATAATCAAGCAGTGTGAAGTTTCAGTCATTGAAAGGCTTCACGCTGTTATATTCAGTTGTATATTCGGGAAACCCTTTTTAGCACTCAACTACGATCCAAAAGTGTCAGCATTTTGCTCACAAATAGATATGGAAGAGTTTTTAGCCGAAATATCTGAATTTGACAAAGCCAAAGCATACTCTCAGTTTGGTACACTTATTGACAATAAAGAACAAATAACATTAAAGATATCAGCAAGCGTTTCAAATAAACGTGAAAAGGCATTAAAAAATTCACAACTGATAAAAGAAGCTTTGAGGTGGGAATGAGAATACTTGGAATTGATTACGGTGACAGACGCACGGGAGTTGCAATATCTGATGATACTGAATTTTTATCAAGTGCTCTTTGTACTGTAAAAGGAAGCGATATGGACAAGGTTGCCAAAGAGGTCGCAGATATTTACAATAAAGAAAATGCAAAAAAAATAGTATTAGGACTTCCTAAAAATATGGACGGAAGTTCAGGTTTTCGAGTGGATCACACACTGAAATTCAAAGACAGGTTACAAGAACTTTTACCGGACTCGGAAATTGTATTATATGACGAGAGAATGACATCGCTAGCGGCATCTCAGTATATGAACATCACCGATGTAAGAGGTAAAAAGCGTAAGGATACAATAGATATGCTTGCAGCAAAAATAATTTTACAGGACTACTTAGATTCAAAAAGATGAAAAGAATAAAAACAGTTGTTGTGTTTTTTACAGTTCTTATTATAATTACAGGCTGTACGAAAACTGAACAAAAAACTATGTTTGCAATGGATACAGTAATACAGATATCCGTTAGCGGCAAAAACGCCAAAGCGGCTGTAAATGAGATTGAAAAAAAACTTGTAGAGCTTGAAAATCTGTTTTCAGTCACAAACGAAAAGTCCGAAATTGCAAGCCTTAACAAAAACAAGACAGTGACAGTTTCGTATGACACACTTGAAATTATCAAGCAAGCATTAACAGTAAGTGAAATTACAGACGGTGCATTTGACATCACGTTATATCCCGTAATATCGTTATGGGGCTTTACAAAAAACAGTTATAAAGTGCCCACGGATAGTGAGATAAGCGAAGCACTCAAAAAAGTCGGTAGTGATACTGTGAAACTTGATGGTAATACTGTTACAGTATCCGGAGAAATAGATCTGGGAGGGATTGCCAAAGGCTACGCCACACAACAATTGCGTAACATACTTCAAAAGCACTACATACAAAGCGCCGTCATATCGCTTGGCGGAAATGCCCTTGTATACGGCAATAAAAATAACGGCGATCTTTACACTATCGGTATCCAACATCCTGTACACAGCGATATGCTTATAGGGAAAGTTAAAGCAAAAGATGTTTCGGTAGTAACATCCGGCGGTTATCAGCGTTATTTTGAAAGTGACGGCAATATATATCATCACATAATCGATTCAAAAAGCGGTAAGCCTGCCAAAAACGGTATTATATCCGCAACGGTAGTATCTGAAAATGATACACAGGCAGATGCATTTGCTACAGCATTATATGTTATGGGTATTGATAAAGCATGTGAGTTCTGGAGGCAAAACGGCAGTTTTGAAATGATACTTGTAACAGAAACCGAGGTTTATGTTACGAGCGGTCTGGAATTTGAACTTAGTGATCAAAACTATACTAAGATCATAATTGAATAGAATAAACCAACCGTTCTTTGCATACATTGTAATAAAGTATGGCAAAGGACGGTTTTTTCAATGTACTACAGTTGCGATGAGCGCGCAAAGGAATTTGCAAGATACATAATAGAAAGCGGTGCAACAGTAAGAAAGACCGCAGGAGTATTCGGTATATCAAAATCTACTGTTCACAAAGATGTCAGTTACAAATTAAAACATATAGACTATGATTTATACACAAAGGTAAAGGCTGTTTTAGATAAAAATTTAATGGAACGTCATATCCGCGGCGGTATTGCAACAAAAAATAAGTACATAATGCAAAATAAAAAGAACTCTTAAGAGTTCTTTTTATTTTGCATCTATTACATTTGTAAGCAAAGCCTTTGCCGATTCGTACTGAGCCTTATAATCAGCATCATTTTTTGCCTTTTTCTCATCATATGTACGAAGACAAAGATAATACTGTTCACCTATCTGTTTAAATCCGGAAACATTATCCAAAAGTCCGCTGTTAAAGATTTCATAACGATCACCTATAAGATATTCAGATGTTCCAAGATTTGAAATATCCTCCAGAAAACCGCCGTTCTTGAGTTCTTCATAATTCTTTGTGTCTAACAAGAACAATACGTTTTTACCGGCTGCAAGGTTTGCTGAACGAGTAGCGTATGCGCTGTTTGACTCGCTGACTGTAGTACCGTAATTTATTGTAATAAACTGCACATTTGCAAGTCCATCACCGTTCGTGTCCTCCGCAAAGCTGTCAAACAGGTTACAAAGTTCATCAGTCTGATAAAAAGTATCACTATACCCGTGAGTCATATATAATACATTCACATCATACTTACGGCGGTTAAAGCAACTGTTAAGACCAACAGCAAGTGCCATAAGCACAATAACACCACACAGGATGTAGAACTTATAATAGTACCAGATATGTCCAAGTCGCTTTTTAAAAGTCATTCCAATACGCCTTTCAATAATTTTTAAATATTTTAACATAACATTTGCTATAATTCAAGAAATAATATGTTAAATAATAGATTAGTTATCTCCAAAGCGTATATTTATTCCGTCATTATCAGAAGAGTTCGAAACTTTCGGCAAGTATTGAGCAATTGCCTGTGCTGTATTTATTATAGGCATCGATTGTATGTATATCTTACCGGGACCTGTGATTTGAGTGTTAAACAGTCCCTCACCACCAAAAAATATGTTTTTAGCACCTTTGATCGTTTGAATTTCCATTGTACAACTTTCAGACATAGCAGCAAGGTAACCTGTATCGACAATAATACTCTCACCCTCAGCAAGTTCATATTCCTTACAATAACCGTCTATTTCGATAAATACCATACCGTTACCTGTTATCTTTTGCATAATAAATCCTTCACCGCCAAAAAAACCTTTGCCGATTTTTTTCTGGAAATACATTGAAAGATCAAGTCCCTTTTCCATGGCAAGAAAACCTCTTTTCTGAACAATAATTCCGTTACCGTCACTGACTTCATACGGAATTATTGAGCCGGGAAAGCTTGATGCAAAGGCAATCATACCTCGATCACCTTCTGGCGTATATTCGTTTAAAAAAATTGATTCTCCGGAAAAAAGCCTACCCAAAGCCTTTTTAAATCCACCACCGGTATTTGTGTTCATTATCATATTCGGGCTCATCCAGCTCATAGAGCCGCGCTCTGTACAAAGTGTCTGACCTGCTTCAAGGTGGCATATAACAACCGGTAGGTTGCCGCCTTCTATCTCATAATTTATCATAAGTATTCCTCCTTTATATTGTTCTAATTAATTATATCTAATATAAATTGATTTTGTCAATTATGTAGTGACTTTTTACCTTTAAATATCAAAAGACTATGTCCATTTTGGACATAGTCTTTTGATTTTATGCAGTAGTATTTTGATACTATATATTGTGCTAATTTAATCTAACGGTTTCATTGTCGGGATTTAACGGGTGATGGTTTTATACCCTTATTTATCCTGCCATTACCTGACTTTGTTAATCCAAACCGGTTTCATTGCAGAAAATAACCTGTTATAAATCGGCATAACTTTATCCCATTTGTCGTAAAATCTGTCGTAAATATTTGAGGGTGTTTACATTGTTGAGCAAAGAAACACGTATCCTCTAAGATAGATAATTACTGTTTTTTCATCTGTCGCAGGAACATCAACACCGCTAATACGAGCAGAACGGCAGCATATCCAAGTACCCACCAAAGATGCGGAAAAATTCCAAAAAAATCTCCTGTAAGTATAGCCCGTTCCATATCTACGGCATGAACAAACGCAACTGCATAGGAAATATTCTTAAAGGCACCTCCCACAAGGTCAAGGTCAAACCAAACGCCAGATAACCATGCGGAAAGGTTGGTTAGCAACGCACCACAGATACCGCCCACCTGCTTATCGGTAAGTATGCTTCCGCAAAGAAGTCCCAAAGCGATGTAGAGGATAGAAACAGGAATGATAAATATCACAGCATATAAAATATTAATTGTAATATCCAGCCCGAGAACGATTGCGGCAATATAGCAGATAACGCATTGAGCGACAGAAAGCGGAATCATAGGCAACGTGTAACCAAGGATAAAATCCAGCGGGGTCAATGGCGTTGTATACAAACGCTGCAATAGCGAACTTCCTCTGTCTTTTGCGATAATGGTTGCCGAAAATAAAGTCATAAACGCCAAACCGAAAACCGTAATTCCCGGAGTTAAATGCTGTATTTCAAACAACTTTACGGCGATATTTGCTTGTATAGCACTTAATAATAAAATCAAAACAAGGGGAAACCCGAGTCCAAAGAAAAGTGTCAGCGGATCTCGTAATATTTCTTTCGTATTTCTGTTTGCAAACGTAAGTCGGAGGCCAAGCGGTCTTAGGAAGACAACTCT
>JAZUOQ010000063.1:0-7295 GCA_045604775.1 Eubacteriales bacterium | reverse complement strand
AATACGAACCGCAAAGGATATTGTCCACTGTGCAGAGTGTGAAACTCAGTTTAAGATAGACAGGTACGGTATGCTTGTGAACTCACCATTTAAAACGGTGAGTGAGATATATCAATGGCAAAAAGATAAGATAGAAAAAGATGCACAAAACGGGGTTGTTTATACAGCACGTGATGTCAGACTTGTAATTCTTAAAAACCATTTTGAAACACCTGTTGAAAGCGGTACACTAACGCTGGATAAAAATGGATTTTCAATAGGAGATATTAATATTCCGCTTGAAAGTATAACGGAATTTGCAATGCACGGCAAGCACGCTTTGGTTTTTACTGCAGGCTCGCTTTATTATGAAGCAGTTGTTCCTTCAAACGCACTTAAATTTATGCTTTATTATGAAGCATTGAAAAAATATACAGAGGTGGCAAATGGACTTTTCATCAGTTAATACACAGCTTTGGAACCCGATTATTCAGATAGGTATTATAGCAGGTCTTATACTGCTTTCAAATGTACTGCGCAGAAAAATTAATTTTGTTAAAAAAAGCCTTATGCCGACAGCGGTTTTGGCAGGCTTTATTTTGCTTGTCATCCGTCAAACAGGTGTGATTTATATTGATACAACAATGCTTGAAATGATCACATATCACGCAATTGCGCTTGGTTTTATCGCACTCACTTTGCGTGTGCCGGAAAAACATACGGACGGTGGTGCACTTATCGGAAGTAAAAGCGGTGCACTTATTGTTTCAACATATCTTGTTCAAGCGTTGGTTGGTTTGATAATTTCACTGGCGCTTGCATATACCGTAATGCCGGATCTGTTTAAAGCAAGTGGTATTCTGTTACCAATGGCATACGGACAGGGACCGGGGCAAGCAAATAATGTTGGTACTACTTATGAAGCATTGGGTATGATTGGTGCACGCACATTCGGTTTGTCACTTGGTGCAGCTGGTTTTTTATGTGCCTGTATTGTAGGTGTTGTATATCTAAATATATACAGCAAACAGAAAAAGTTGTCACGAAGACAAGGTGATGGAGAAATATCAGGTTCTGTTACGATTGATACTTTTCAGCACAATAATGAAATCCCTATTTCAGAGTCGATTGATAAGCTCAGTGTACAGGTAGCCCTTGTTGTATTGGTTTATCTTATAACGTATCTTGCAATACGCGGTTTGACAGCACTGCTTGATTTGATATCTCCCGGACTTGCAGATACTGTTTCAACACTTTTATGGGGTTTTAACTTTATTATAGGCTCACTTATTGCAACATGTTGTCGCGGTATTTTCTCAAAACTGCGTTCATATAATGTTATGAACAGACAGTACCAGAATAATTATCTGCTTAGCCGTATATCCGGTCTTGCTTTTGATGTTATGATAGTTGCAGGTATCGCAGGAATAAATATTGATGACCTTTCAGGTATGTGGGTTCCCTTTATACTAATGGCGATTTTGGGCGGTGTTGTAACATTTGTATATCTTTTATATATGTGCAAAAAGTTATATCCCGGTTATGTGTATGAGGGATTTTTTTCAATGTACGGTATGCTTACAGGAACTATCAGCTCAGGCGTTTTGCTTTTACGTGAGATAGATCCCGAAATGAAAACACCAGCAGCAAATAACCTTATAACAGGCAGTTCATTTGGTATCGCTTTTGGTGCACCGCTTCTTGTTCTTATAAGTCTTGCGGCTAAGAGTGAAGCGCTGACTTGGATATCCTTCGGCCTGATAATCATATATCTTGCGGCGCTTTTGTTATTTATATTCAAAGTTGGTAAAAAGCAAAAATAATGTCGAAAGGGAACGGTAAAAAACTGTTCCCTTTTATATATAACAAATTATATTGAAAAAAATATATAATAAATGTATAATTAAAATATAAACATTGAAAGGGTGATACCATGTCTTGTAAAATGATAAAAATTGACCCATATCTTGAACCTAATGAAGCTGATATAAAAGCGCGTATAAAAAACTATAAGCAAAAGCGAAAAGAGCTTATAGGCGAAAAAAGTATTTGTGACTTTGCCAACGGATATAAGTACTTTGGATTTCACTCGGTTCACGGCGGATGGGTATACAGGGAATGGGCACCTGCTGCTGAAGAGATGTACCTTACCGGCGATTTTAATAACTGGGAACTGTACACTTGCCCTATGGACAAATTGGATAACGGCGTTTTTGAAGTCAAAATAAAAGGTAAAATGCCGGTTGGAAGTAAAGTGCAGGCAGTTGTTATTCACAACGGCGAAACACTCAGACGTATCCCTACTTATGCAACACGTGTTGTACAGGACAAAGATACAGCGCTGTTCTGCTGTGAGCTTGAAGATACATTTAAACCGTTTAATTGGACCGATAGCGGATTTAAACCATCAAAAACACCGTATATTTATGAATGTCATATAGGTATGGCACAAGATAAATACGGCATTGGTACGTATACCGAGTTTCGTGATAATGTACTTCCGCGTATTAAAAAACTGGGCTATAATACAATTCAGATAATGGCAATAGCTGAGCATCCGTACTATGGTTCGTTCGGATATCAGGTCTCCAACTTTTTTGCACCTTCTTCACGATATGGTACAAGTTTTGAATTGCGTGATCTGATAAATACAGCGCACGAAATGGGGATTGCGGTACTTCTTGACATTGTTCATTCACATGCAGTAAAAAACACAAATGAGGGGCTTTGTGAGTTTGATGGGACTGAGTATCAGTTTTTCCATGCCGGCGGTAAGGGTGATCACCCCGCCTGGGGAACTAAACTGTTCAATTATGGTAAAAATGAGGTCTTGCATTTTCTGCTTTCAAATCTAAAATATTGGCAGGAGATTTATCATTTTGACGGTTTCCGTTTTGATGGCGTTACCTCAATGCTTTATCACGACCATGGTCTTGGTTCCGCATTTACTGATTACAGTATGTATTTTTCACTTAATACTGATATTGAGGCCGTAACATACCTCTGTCTTGCAAATGAACTTGTTCATAAACTAAACCCGAATGCAATCACTGTTGCCGAGGATATGTCCGGTATGCCCGGAATGTGTTTGCCGTTGTCATATGGCGGTATCGGTTTTGACTTCCGTTTGTCAATGGGCGTTCCTGATCTTTGGATAAAGTTTCTTAAAGAGTTTCGTGACGAGGACTGGAATATGGGTAAGTTGTGGTATGAACTTACCACCCGCCGTCCCAAAGAAAAAAATATCGGCTATTGCGAATCGCACGATCAGGCGCTTGTCGGTGACAAGACTATTATGTTCCGTTTGTGTGATGCGAGTATGTATACCGGTATGAATAATGATTCTAACGACTTGATAGTTGAGCGTGGAATGGCACTTCATAAAATGATACGACTAATAACCGCTTCACTTGCGGGAGAAGGATATCTTAACTTTATGGGTAATGAGTTCGGCCACCCGGAATGGATAGATTTTCCGCGTGAGGGCAACGGTTGGAGTTATCATTACTGCCGACGTCAGTGGAATCTTGTAGATAATCCGGATTTACGCTATTCAAAATTAAATGAGTTTGACAGCGCGATGCTTTCGATTTTACAAAAGGGTAATGTTATCGGCAAAGACACACAATTACTTTGGATTCATGAGTCTGATAATGTAATTGCTTATTCTAAAGGTACCAATGTTTTCATATTCAATTTTGATCCGAACCGCTCATATGAGGGGTATGAAATACCTGTAAACGAAAAAGGCAGTTATCGTGTTTTACTTACAACAGATGATAGCGGATACGGTGGTTTTGATAGAGTTGACAAAAACTATAGGTATATTACAAAGGTATCAGAAGATAACACGGCACAAATAAAGTTATATTTACCGTCGCGGTGTGCAATAGTTCTGAAAAAATCACGTTAAAATAAAAAGAATGTCTTACTTTTTAATAAGTAAGACATTCTTTTTAGGTTAAATATCATTCAGTTTTTATTATTCTTGAACTGTTTATAAGTACGGCAAATGCACCTATATTATGTAGTATTGCACCGGCAAGAGCAGTGATTACACCGAATGCAGAAAGTGTTATCATTGCAAGGCTTATACATATAGACAGTGCGAGATTTTGATAAATTATAGCGCGCGTGCGTCGTGCAAGTTTTATAGCAAAGGGAATATTAAGAAGATTATTATTCATAAGTGCAATATCCGCTGACTGTATTGCAAGGTCACTCCCCATTGCACCCATTGCAATACCGACGTGTGCTTCACGCAACGCAAGTGCATCGTTGATGCCGTCACCTACTGCAAGTACATAGTGTGTTTCTTTAAGCTTTTTAAGCGAATTTAATTTGTCCTGAGGCAGAAGCTGTGCTTCAAGGCTGTCTATGCCGACCTGAGTACATATACGCTCTGCTGCTTCTTTTCTATCGCCTGGCAGCATGACTGTTTTATTAATACCGATATCTTTTAGAGTATTGATACCGTCCTTGGCTTCCGGTCGTACCGTGTCGTTAAAGCAAAGTGCGCCCAACAGCCTGTTGTCACTTACAACATAGCTTACTGATCCAAAAAGACCGTCTGACAGCGTATTGGGAATATCAATTTCAAGTTCACTAAGCCAGACGCTGTTTCCAAACAGTATAGTATGATTACCGTCAGGAGATATACCCTTCATACCTTTACCCGAAATTTCGTGTACTTCATAATCTGTTGGGTAGTTTGTACCGTTTATTGAGTACATAAGTGCGCGTGATACCGGATGGCTTGATGCGCTTGCTACAGTTGCCGCGCAGTACAGCAGTTCATCATTATTAACTCCATTAGATGTTTTAATGGCGGTAAGTGATAAATCGCCTTTTGTGACGGTACCTGTTTTATCAAAAACCACAGCATCTATTTCTGTGAGTTCTTCAATAAACTTTGAATTTTTAATTAGTATACCGCGCTTTGTAGCAGCAGATAGTGCCGCTATCATTGGCGCTGAACTCACAAGCATCTGTCCGCATGGACAGGATACTACCAGTATGGCTATCGCTTTATTTATGTCCATTGTGACCAGTGCTATAGCAGCAGTTATTACCAGTATCAACGGTATGTAGTACTTCATAAACCTGTCGATAAGCCGTGTTTCAGGGATCGATATGTTTTCCGATTCTTCAAGCAGTGTAAGAATGTTTGAAAAAGAAGTGTCGATGTATTCCTTTTCTACCTCTACCACAATACGTCCGTCAATATTTACTGTTCCTGCATATACCTTATCGCCTGTGGTTATATGAGCAGGCTGAGGTTCACCGGTCAGCGATTTTTGATCTATATTAGTATCTCCGCTTATTACAATACCGTCTATCGGTATTCCGGTGCCGGGCTTTATCAGTATTTGTTGGCCTGTCTTGAGAGTTTTTGCATCTACTTCAACTTCATTTTCGCCGTCCAGTAAAATTGCGGTGTCTTGTTGCATTCTGCGAAGGCCGTCAATAACCTCACGTCCACCCATAATACTACGTTCTTCAAGAAAATGTGCTATGTTAAGTATAAGCGGTATAAGAACAGCCAAAACAAGATCACCTGTGAAGTAACAGGCAATTATCGCAATGGCTACAAGCATTTCCATTGCATTGGTCAGGTCTTTTGATAAAACTCCCTTAACAGCACAAATGAATACAGGTATTCCTTCGACAAGAAAACCCACAGTATAGAATAGTGCAGGTACCACTTTGTTTGCGGGAAACAGGAAATAGTAAATAAGCCCGACTGCAAGGCAAGAGACTGCTACAGTGCCGCTGAGTATTTCACGACGCAGTTTTTTCTTTTCGTCTGTTGTAAGATTATCTTTTGTCAGTGCTTCAAGGCTGTTTTTTGCAATGTGGTCTATGTTTTCCATTACAGCCTCCTTAATTTATTATTATACTGCTGTCACCATCTGTGACAACTTTGATCTTTCCTATTTTTGAGATAGCTTCAGATATCTTTTCGTTATATATACGCGTTTTTACCAGAGCAGAACTGTTTTTATACTCTTCAAGCACACCCCAAAATTCTGCAAGATCTGCATTTGCTGCAGATATTGACGAAGCATATTCACTGTTAGCTGCAGCAATTACCGCATTAGCTTTTGCTTCTGCCTCGGGGATAGTTGTTTCTCTGTACTGGTTAGCGTTTTCAATTTGTGTATTTGCATTAACTGTTGCTGAATTCACAGCTTCGTATATATCGCGCACTTCTTTTGGCATACCTACATAAGTCAATTCAAGCGAACTGACACTGATACCGGTTCTTGCATCATTCAACTTTTTTTGTGCACGGTTTATGGTATCTGATGTATATTTTTCTTTCTGAGATGTCAGTATGTCATCAACTTGCATACGTGCTGCAGATTCTACCATTGCATTGGATACACAAGCATTGATAACAGACTCTATATCCTTTACATTAAGCGCATATGCTATAGGGTCTGTTATATTATATTTCAAAGATGCACTTAAAACTGCTATGTTCTGATCGCCTGTTATCACATATCCGTTTTCTTCAAGTTCAGTCATACTGCCCAGTTTGAAATGTGTTTCAATGGTCTGTTCTATAATACTGCCTGTGGGTACGGTTATAACTTCATCGATGATATAAGGAAATGCAAAAAGCAAGCCTGCATCGTGAACTTGTTCCTCCGGTGAATCACCTACAAGCTTACCGAATCGGAGTATAAGTGCAACATTTCCGCTTTTTATAAATCGCACACCGGAAAAGCAAATGAAAATGAGTATTGCGATAACTGCAATTACAAACAGTCGTGTCACCGTATTGAGTACATCTTCAAAAACTGCATTTTTTTTCATTATACGGCTACCTCCGAAGAGAGTAGAGAGTAAATAGAGTCGGTCAGTGCCGCAGCATCATCCTCAGGAAGCTGGTCCATAATATAATTCAAATCTTCTATTATAAGTTCATTTGATGTGCCTGTGCTTACCATATTGCCGTAATCAAGCAGTACATTAAATGGGTATGAGTCAGCGGTTACTACAAGGACTGTACCTTCATCAACCGATGCTACAATCGTATCAAGCTCTTTTAAGAATTTATACAGCTCAATATTTGCTTCTTGTGCCTGCGCATAAATTTTTGCCACTTCTGTTTCAGTTTGCGACTTTATTTCGGCAGCCTGAGTCTGACCGTCTGCAATGATCTTAGCTGCCTGCGCATCTGCATCTGATGTTATTTTGTTGGCATCTCTTGCTGCGTTTGCAAGTATAGTGTCAATATCTTTTTGTCTGTCTGCACGCATTTGTTCGAACACACTTTCAAGGTAAGTCGGATCGTAGCCATGTCGTTC
>JAZUOQ010000062.1:0-7548 GCA_045604775.1 Eubacteriales bacterium | reverse complement strand
TTGCTGAACTGTTGCATAGAGTTTCTGAAAATGATATAAAAGAAATTATTATGGCTACCAGTCCTAATGTCGAAGGTCAGGCAACTGCAATGTATATTGCAAAGATTTTAAAACCTTTTGATATCAAAGTTACCGGTTTGGCTCTTGGTATACCTGTCGGCGGCAGTTTGGAGTACTCGGATAGTATTACGCTTGCAAGAGCTATTGAAAACAGACGGGAAATATAATAAGGAGATTCATTTATGGCTTATAGAGAAGAATATGATAGATGGATGAATAATACCGATCTTGATGCACGTGTCAAGGCTGATTTGATTTCGATCCATAATAATGATGATGAGATTTTTTCACGTTTTTATACATCTCTTGATTTTGGAACCGGTGGACTTCGCGGTCTTATGGGTGCTGGAACTAACAGAATGAATATCTACACTGTCAGACAGGCATCTTATGGTTTTGGTAAATATATACATACTCTTGGGGATGATGCTAAGAAACGCGGTGTAGTTATCGCTTTTGATTCACGTAATAATGGTGTCAAATTTGCAGAAAATGCAGCTCTTACATTTTGTAAACTAGGTATAAAGACATATATATTTGATTCTCTTCGTCCTACGCCTGAACTTTCTTTTGCAGTTAGGTATTTGGGTGCTACTGCCGGCGTTAATATTACTGCATCTCATAATCCACGTGAATACAATGGGTATAAAGCGTATTTTGATGATGGTGCACAAATTACAGGTGAACAGGCGAACATTATTTTGAATAATATAAAAAGTTCTGATCCGCTTAATATACCTGTTATGGATATGACTGAAGCTATTCATTGTGGACTTTACAATGTTATTGATAAAGAAGTGGATGATGCATATGTTAAATGCGTTTTAGGTGAGAAACTAGATATTGGTGAAATTTCAGAAGATGCTAAAAATATTAGTATTGTATATTCACCATTTCATGGAGCAGGATATAAATTAGTTCCGCGTGTACTTGCAGAACTTGGAGTTAATGTTACTCTGCAACCCGAACAGTCAATTCCGGATGGAGATTTTCCCACATTAAAATCACCAAATCCCGAAGAAAGAGAAGGGCTTTCTAAATCTATTGAGCTTGCTAAAGAAATTGGTTCTGAATTAGTTGTAGCGACTGATCCTGATGCTGACAGATGCGCTATTGCTGTTGTTTTGCCAAATGGTGATGTTGAATTGTTTACCGGTAATCAAATTGGTGTTTTGTTATGTGACTTTATTGTGACAGTGCTTAAAGAACGTGGTCTTATGCCATTGAATCCTGCTGTTGTTTCAACGATCGTTTCAACACTTATGATAAAAAAAGTTTGTACTGATAATGATATTAATTATTTCGAAGTACTTACGGGATTTAAATATATCGGTGAAAAAATTGCTGAATTTGAGAGTGACAATAGTTATAATTTCCTTCTTGGCTTTGAGGAAAGCTATGGTTATCTTAAGGGTACATACGCTAGAGATAAGGATGCGGTGGTTGCATCAATGCTTATTGCGCAAATGGCCATGTATTATAAGAATAAAAATATGAATATTAAGCAGGCTATGGATGAGCTTTATAAGAAGTATGGTTATTTTGCCGAAAAAACCGTGAGCTTTGCTATAAAGGGCACTGTGCCTATGGATCAGGTGGCAACCATAATGCGCGGACTACGTGATGGTGATAAAACAGTCGTTGCCGGAACTAAAGTATTGAAGTTTAGAGATTATAAAGCCGGTACTATTACTGATCTTGCAACAGGCGCTGTGTCACCTACAAATCTACCGGTATCTGACGTTCTTTATTATGAACTTGCTGATGGCTGTAGTGTTGTTATCAGACCATCGGGCACTGAACCTAAAGTTAAATTATATACGCTTACGGTGGGTGAAAATAAATTTGATTGTTCGGAAAAATTAAACAGATATGTTGAATATTTTAGTGATAAAATCAACTAATAAAAAAACCGTGAAATTATCAAAATTTCACGGTTTTTTAGTAAATAAAACTCCTATAATTTGTTTAGAGTTTTGGAGCTGGTGATCGGACTTGAACCGACGATCTGCTGATTACGAATCAGCTGCTCTACCGACTGAGCCACACCAGCAAATTAAAACAAAATTATTTTACCATAAAAAAATAAAAAATCAAGTGAAATATTTAAAATGCTTGCATTTTTGTGGATTAAATATTAAAATAAGTGTAATTTTGTTTATGGAGAAATACTATGAATTCTAAAAACACTGTGTCAGATCTTTTACTCAGAATAGAGTCTGAAATGGCAAAAATGAGTAAGGGTCAGAAAAGCATTGCCGAATTTATACTGAATAATTATGATAGAGCTACATTTATGACTGCAGCTTCACTCGGTGAAAAAGTTGGTGTAAGTGAATCTACAGTTGTACGATTTGCGACACATCTTGGATTTAGTGGTTATCCTAAACTTCAAAAAGCGTTACAGGATATTGTAAAAAATAAACTTACAACTCTTCAGAGAGTTGATATTACAAACGAGATGTTTAAAGATAGCGATATTCTTGAAAGCGTTATGAATTTAGATATAGCTAAGATTAGAATGACTCTTGATAATATAGATAGGGAAGAATTTAATAAGGCAGTTGATGCTATTTCCTCTGCTAGTAACATATATGTTCTCGGTACACGCAGTTCATTTGCACTCAGTCAGTTTTTAACATTTTATCTTAATTATATGTTTAAACAAGTTAGAAATGTTAATAGTAATTCTTCGAGTGGTATTTTTGATCAGATATTTAAAATTTCCAAAAATGATGTTTTTATAGCTATTGGATTTCCTCGCTATTCAATGACTACAATAAAAGCCACTCGCTTTGCTAAAGATAAGAATGCAACTACTATTGCTATCACTGACAGAAATGATTCTCCACTTGGTGAATGTGCTGATATTTCTCTGATTGCAAGAAGTGATGTTGTGTCATTTCTTGATACACTGGTAGCACCGCTTAGTCTTATAAATTCACTTATTGTTGCACTAGCTGTCAAAAATAAAGATGATATTCCAGGCACTTTTAATGAACTTGAAAATATTTGGAAAGAATATGAGGTATACCAGTCCAAATAATGAATAAAAAGATTATTGTTATCGGTGGCGGTCCGGCCGGTATGATGGCTGCAGGTACTGCAGCTACAATGGGTGCAAACGTTACTCTAATTGAAAAAAACAGAATCCTTGGCAAAAAACTTCTTATCACAGGTAAAGGACGATGTAATGTTACAAATTTCTGCGATGTTGAAAATGTTTTGAATAATATTAATAGTTCTAATCCTAAATTTTTATATAGTGCGCTTAATGAATTCAGTTGCTATGACACATATTCATTCTTTGAAACTAATGGTGTTGCTCTTAAAATTGAGCGTGGTAACCGTGTTTTTCCTGAAAGCGATAAAGCCTCAGATATCCGTGATACTCTTAGGAGATATATCAATGAAAATGGTGTTAAAGTGATAAATGAAATCGTAACTGATATTAAGTGTGATCCACATATGGTAATTACTGATTATAATGAATATTCTGCTGATAGTATTATTATAGCAACCGGTGGATTGTCGTACCCGGATACCGGAAGCACAGGCGATGGATACCGATTTGCTAAAAAAATTGCTCATACCATAACTCCTACTCAACCATCACTTGTTGGATTATTGTCAGATTCAAGCGTGTGTTCACAGCTTGCAGGACTATCTCTTAAAAATGTATCTGTTACAATCGTTGATGATTCTAATAAAAAAGTTTTTGACGCATTTGGTGAGATGCTTTTTACACACACTGGCGTATCCGGTCCGATTATTTTAACTGCGTCAGCCAAACTTGATTTTAGTAACAAACGCTATAATCTTTTGTTGGATTTAAAGCCTGCTCTTTCATATCAAGAACTTGATGCGCGTATACTCAAGGATTTTGAAAAGTATACTAATAAGGATTTTATAAATGCTCTCAGTGATCTTCTGCCCCGTAAGCTAATACCAATAATCGTTGAAATATCAGGTATTAATGCACATCAAAAGGTTAATACTATTACAAGGCAACAACGCCAAGATCTTGTTTTTTCAATTAAAAACTTTGCGTTGTCATTAACTGGTAAGGCGGGCTATGAAGAGTCTGTTATAACCTCAGGTGGCGTTTCTACTTTGGAAATTAACCCCAAAACTATGGAATCAAAATTAATAAAAGGTATCTATTTTGCCGGAGAGGTAATAGATATAGATGCTAATACCGGCGGATATAATTTGCAAATTGCATTTTCAAGCGGATATCTTGCGGGTAAATCATGTGTGTTAGGAGAATAGAATTATGAGTTATAATATTGCAATAGATGGACCAAGCGGAGCAGGTAAGAGCACTCTTTCAAGAAAAGTTGCTGTTGAGTTAGGATTCATTTATGTTGATACCGGTGCTTTGTATCGTACTATCGGTTTGTATATTTATGAAAATAATATAGCCACAGAACATACTGAAAATGTTATTGCGGCGCTGAAAAATATTAATATTGAAATTAAATTTGTTAATGATGAACAGCGTGTTTTTCTAAATGAAAGAGATGTATCCGCAGATATACGAAAACACATTATAAGTGATTATGCATCAAAAGTAAGTGCTGTGCCAGAAGTTCGTGATTTTTTATTAGGTATGCAGCGAAAACTTGCGCACAGTAATGATTGTATTATGGATGGTAGAGATATTGGAACAGTTGTGTTACCGGATGCTGATTTAAAGATTTTTCTTACTGCTTCTCCCGAAACAAGAGCAAAAAGAAGATTTGATGAGCTTATTGCTAAGGGCGAATCGGTGTCATATGAAAAGATTTTACAAGATGTAATTGAACGCGATAACAGAGATATGAACAGAAAAACCGCGCCTTTGAAAGTTGCTGATGATGCTGTGATAGTTGATACATCAAATAATACCTTTGATCAGTCTGTTGATGCACTTTTGAAAGTTATTAAGGAGCATAAAAAATGAATTTTTACAGATTTGCCGTAAGTTTTATAAAACCTATTTCTAAAATATTTTTTCCTTATGAAATAATAGGTGATATAAACTCCGTTCCTGAAAATGAAGGGTTACTCATTTGTGCTAATCATATTTCATATCTTGATGCTGTTTTTTTAGCAATATCTTTAAAAAGAGAAATACGTTTTGTAGCAAAGAAAAAATATGCAGATAGCTTTTTATTAAAGCCTGTTTTTAAAAAGATAGGTTCATTTGGCATAGATCCGGATAAACCTGACTTGACAGCTATAAAAAATTGCTTCAAAGTGATAAAGAATGGTGAGATACTGGGCATTTTCCCGGAGGGTACTCGAATAATAAAGGGAAGGACTTCTACACCTATGCCTGGCGCTGCTATGATAGCTCACAAAACGAAAGCTCCTATATTCTATCTTAGGATAAAACCTATTAAAGGAACATTTAAGTTATTTAAAAAAACATACTTGTATGTGGGAGGTTTGATAACTCCGGAAGAATTAGGTGTTACTGATGGCAAAGGTGATAATTATAAGAAAGCTTCAGAAAAACTGATTGATTTAATTTATAGTCTTGGTGAATAAATGAATATTGAAGTTATTAAAAACGCCGGATTCTGTTTTGGTGTATCAAGAGCAATGAAGCTTTTGAATAATGAGATAAACAGTGGTGTAAAAGGTATACATACTCTTGGGGAAATAATTCATAACCCAACAATTATAGATAATATTAAAAGAGCAGGTGTAAAAACAGTAACAGATATAAAAGCACTTACAGCGAATGATACTCTTGTTATTCGCGCTCATGGTGCAACTAAAGGTGAACTCGAATATTTAATTAACAAAGGCATCCGTTTTATAGATGCGACCTGCCCGTTTGTTACTAAAATTCACAAAATAGTGAAAGAACAAAGCGAAAAAGGTGATATGATTTTCATAGGAGGTAATAAAAATCATCCTGAAGTTCAAGGCATAATGAGTTACGCTGATAATGTTAGAGTGTTTTCATCTTTTGCGGAACTTGAAATAATCACTAAAAATGAGCCTATGTTCTTGTTAAAATCAACAACATTTGTGTGGCAAACGACCTTTAATTTGAAAGAATATGATAAATGCAATAATTTTATCAAAAAAATGTTTAAAAATGCAAAAGTTTATGATACAATATGTAATGCTACCGAATTAAGACAGCAACAGACAATGGAATTGGCCAAGAAATCAGATGCTATGATTATTGTAGGTGGTCGTAAAAGTTCCAACACCAATAAGCTGGAAGAGGTTGCAAAATGTTTCTGCGACAATACTTTTTTTGTCGAGAATTCTGGTGAAATACCAATAAAACATTTATATAAATTTAAAAATATTGGTATCGCGGCGGGTGCTTCTACACCTGATCGTATAATCGAGGAGGTAAAACAAACTATGTCTGAACTGACAAACAACACAACGGTTAATGAGGAAATGACCTTCGAGGAGATGCTTGAAAATTCCTTAAAAAAAGTTATTACAACAGGAGATAGAGTAAAGGGTATCGTCGTCGGCGTTAATCCCGCCGAAGTTAAGGTAGACCTCGGAACCAAGCAGTCCGGATTTATTACCAAAGATAACTTTTCAGCTGATCCTAACTTGGATCTTATGACAGCTGTTAATATAGGCGACGAACTAGAATGCGTTGCTTTACGTGTTAATGATATTGAAGGTACAATTGCTCTTTCTAAGAAAAAAGTTGACTCTATGCAGGGCTTTGAAACAATAGAAAAAGCATATGAAGAAAAAACTGTACTTGAGGGTGATGTTAAAGAAGTAACAGCCGGTGGCTTGATCATAATTGTTAACAATGTTCGTATTTTCATTCCTAAATCACTTACAGGTAAACCTGCTTCTTTTGATTTTGATACTATCAAGGGTGAGACTGTTCAATTTAATGTCGTTGAATTTTCACAAAATCGCGGACGTAAAAAGATAATCGGTTCTATGAGAGCTATTGAAAACGAAAAGAGAAAAGCTGCAAGAAAAGAGTTTTGGGAAAATGTACAGGTCGGCGACAGATATGATGGTGTCGTTAAGTCTCTTACAACTTTTGGTGCATTTATTGATCTTGGTTATGTAGATGGACTTCTTCATATTACAGAACTTTCTTGGAAGAAAGTTGGACATCCCAGTGAAGTTGTAAATGTTGGTGATACTGTATCTGTTTACATTAAAGCAATTGACGCAGAAAACAAAAAGATTTCTCTTGGTTATAAAGATCCTGATGCTGATCCGTTTGTTCTTTTTACAAATAATAACAAAGTCGACGATGTTATTAAAGTTAAAATAGTAAGCGTTATGCCTTTTGGTGCTTTTGCCAGAATTGCTGATGGTGTAGATGGTCTTATTCATATTTCACAACTTTCTGATAAGAGAGTTAACAAGCCTTCAGATGTTGTTTCAGTCGGCGATGAAGTTGATGCAAAGATTGTTGATATAAATGTTGAAACTCGTAAAGTTGGTCTTTCAATGAGAGCACTTATTGAGCAAACTGCTACAGAAGAAACT
>JAZUOQ010000061.1:0-8680 GCA_045604775.1 Eubacteriales bacterium | reverse complement strand
CACGGTATGCTTATGAATTTTGGCACTAATATCAGCATTAGCGACAGTGCCAGAGAAATTGTTTACGAATGTTCTGACGGATATACTTCCGATTACAGCATAATGCTCGCTTTTTATGAGTTTTTGAAATGCCTTGACGAGCATTATACCGAAAAGAAAATGCCATCTAAAAACGCGTATATGGTGCGTGCAATTAATTATATAAAGCAAAATTACAATAAAAGTATAAGCGTTGAAGGAATTGCAGATATGCTTGGTATTGAACGCAGTTATCTTTCAAGGCTGTTCAAAACCTATAAAAGCAAAAGTACACAAAATTACATAATCGACTACCGAATGAAACAAGCAAAACGTATGTTTCAAGAGGAAGATATGAATGTTTCTCAGGTATGCGCCGCTGTAGGATATACCAATATCTACTGCTTTTCAAGAATTTTTAAAAGCAGAATCGGTATACCACCAAAAGAATATATGGAAAAATGTAAAAAGTAACAAATGACAACTGTATTCTTTTAAAATATAGTATTTTTAATATAACACGGCTAACATTGACATTTTAAGTTTTGTTAATTATAATTCAAATGAGGTAATTGTTTTGAATAATGAACAATACACCAAATACAACGAAGGGCGCGAAAAGATAATCGCTAAATACCGTAAAAAAAAGCTTATTAATTCTTTTTTAATAATGTCTGCAGCAGTTTTTGCTGTCACTGTTATCGTATTACTGAAAAACATTTTAAACATTGCAATAACACTTGTGCTTTCAGTAATGGTAATAATGATAGCAATCATATTTATGAGAATTAGAATAGTAACGCTTAACCACACGGCACAGACACGATTAAGGTTTTACGAACAAAATGAACCTACTTTTCATGTGAATTTCAAGAAATGACAGAAATTAAATTTAAAAATCTAACAGCAAAAATTGACAGTCTTGGTGCGCAATTGCGTTCACTTACAAAAGACGGAAAAGAATTTTTATGGCAAGGTGATGAGCGGTTTTGGACCGATACTGCTCCCATACTCTTCCCTATTTGCGGCAGCCTAAAAAATGATAAGTACACACTTTTCGGCAAAGAATATTTTCTTGAAAAACACGGCTTTGCCTCAAAACTTTTATTCAGTGCTCATAAAACATCAGAAAGTTGTGTCAAATTTATAGCTCATGAAAACAACAATACACTAAAAAATTACCCTTACAAATTTACACTTACCGTAACTTTTACTTTAACGGACAATGCTTTGACGATTGAGTACGGTGTAAAGAATGATAACGACATTGATATGTATTATTCAATAGGATCCCACGAAGGATATAAATGCGACGGCGGTATTGAAAATTACGATATTATATTCAGTGATACTGAATCTTTTGAAAGTTTTCAGTTAGATGGACCTGTATTAAGTCATAAAAAACAAAAAATATTGCCAAATGGCAACAAGATCCGGCTTAAAAATGAGTATTTTGAAATTGACGCACTTATATTTGAAAATATTAATTCTGATAAAGTGTCCCTTTTAAATCAAAAAAGCGGCAAATTCATTACAGTAGATGTTAAAGATTTTGAAAATTTACTAATATGGACAAAACCCGATGCAGAATTTGTTTGCCTTGAACCGTGGAACGGGTTTCCTGATTTCACAGATTCTGACGGTGACTTTACAAAAAAACATTCAATACAAAAAATCGCACCGCGAGATGTATCTAAAAAAACACATACAATACATATATAAGAACAGCGTATCAAAGAGTTTCTTTGATACGCTGTTTTTTATAATCCAAAACTTACAGAAATAGCTTTATTCACCATATCCATCGTGTTAGCATCGATATGTCCCATTTTTTCACGCAAACGTGCTTTATCAATAGTACGTACCTGCTCAAGTAAAATTACCGATTCCTTGGACAGTCCGTATTTTTCGTTAAGCTCGATATGTGTTGGTAGTTTTGATTTATTCACACGGCTTGTTATCGCCGCAGCAATAACAGTAGGGCTGTATTTGTTGCCCACATCGTTTTGAACTATAAGTACGGGACGCAGTCCGCCTTGCTCACTGCCTATGACCGGAGATAAATCCGCGTAATATATATCTCCTCTTTTTATCATTTTATTTTCACTCTCCGTAAAATTCATTGCAATAGTATTATTTACATAAGCGATAAAGTTTAATCACTATCATTGTATTTTTAAAACAAATTTACGGACACAAAAATAAAAAACAGACTGAAAACAGTCTGTTTAATATGTTATATATATTCTGTTATAACGAAATGTTTATCATCTTTTAAATAGACACGCGGGATGCGGGAAGAAAAGCCACATACTATCTCATAGTTTATAGTACTGTCTAAATTTGCAATATCTTCAGCTGTAATAGAAAAGTTGCCGTCTTTACCCATAACTGTTACAGTGTCACCTACTTTGCAATCAATATCCGTAACATCAATAACTGTTTGGTCCATACATACCCTACCGATAACAGCTGCTTTTTTTCCATTAACAAGCATATACCCTTTTGATGAAAGCGAACGAGGGTAACCGTCACCGTATCCGATGCTGACAGTGGCAACTGTTATAGATCTATCAGCAGTAAATGTTCGACCATAGCTTACAGAGTCACCCTTTTTTAAAGTATGAATCTGAGTTATAACGGTTTTAAGTGACATTACACTTTTATAATCATCACTTGCACCGTATCCATTATACATACCGTAAAGAACACTACCTGCACCCACCATATCGAGATGACACTCCGGATAGTTCACTATGGCACCGCTGTTTGAAGCATGCCACAAGCTGATATTGATGTTTTTTTCTTCAAGAATACTTTTTACTTGGGTAAATCTAGAAAACTGATTTAAAGTAAATTCTTTGCCGGTTTCCTCATCACTTGTAGAAAAGTGAGTAAACACGCCCTCAATAATTATACCGGAGAGTTTTTGCATTTTTTCAATAAGCTTTGCTGTATCTTCACAGCCCCTATCATCAGTACAATCAAAGCCTATACGTGACATACCTGTATTAAGCTTTATATGTACCTTTACTTGTTTTGACTGAGATATTGCATAATCAGAAAGCCGCCTGGCAAAATCATAATCATATACGGTAAGGGTTATACCGTGCTTTGCAGCATACGGAAAACAATCATCCAGACAACCGCCAAGCAACATTATATCAGAAGTTATACCACTTTTACGAAGATGCAATGCTTCTGACATTGATGCAACAGCAAAATTACAGACACCTGCATTTTCAAGTTCGCGTGCAACAACTGTATCACCATGACCGTATGCATTTGCTTTAACAACACACATAACACGTGCGTTTACTGATGAACATATTCTATTATAGTTTGAAAGCAGATTATCAATTGATACCTCTGCCCAGCAACGTCTTATAAAATTCATAATTACACCTTTAATAGTTTGCGCAGTTCACAAATAAAATCATCGGGCTGTGCCGAGTATTCGCCATATTTTTCTTTCGCACTATGACCGCAGGCATTATGAAGCGATACAGCAGATACTGCAGCATCAAGCGGAGAAATTCCTTGTGCAAGAAACGATGAAAGTATACCCGCAAGTACATCACCGCTACCACCTTTTGACAGTGCGCTTGTAGGGTTTGAAAGTGTTAACAATCTGTCAGGTGAAGCAATTACCGTAACACTATCCTTAAGTACCACGATACAATTATGTGTTTTTGCAAAATCTGCTACAATTTCTAAGCGATTTTGTAAAATTTCAGATACTTTTAATTTACACAAGCGTGAAAATTCACTAATATGAGGCGTTAAAACCGTAGGCTCATTTCTATCAAGAAGAGAAAGGTCTTCAGCCAGCATAGTAATACCGTCGCCATCAATAACTACAGGTAGTTTTGACATCATAACAGAAGATAGTGTACGCGCTGTACTGCGGCTGATGCCAAGCCCGCTTCCGCAAAGAATTGCCGTACAATTACGTGAGCGTACTTTTGTGATAAGTGATAAGTCATTGATTTTACCGTCTGTGCTTGACAACGGTTCAATAACAGCACCGTTTATTTTCGAGGCAAATGGGATATAGATGTCCTCAGGAATAAACGCACACACAATACCGACACCGCTATATAGCGCTGATTTTACCGAAAGAGTTGCAGCACCCTGATAACAGCGAGAGCCGACAACAGCACCCAAAGTACCAAAAACGCCTTTATGTGAATTATCCGAACGTTTTGGCAAAAGTGATTTATAAGCGGTGTTTGAAAACTCATACGGTTTCATTTAAAAACTTACTCCTGAGAATATATTTCAGACATTCACGCATTTTCTCGTCCGGCTCAAAATAAACACAGACTCGGTTACCTTTTGTATCAAAGGAATTAATAAAATAATAATCATTAGTGGTCTGAGATATATATTTATATTTACGTATATCGGTACGCTTAAGTATGTTATTATGATTTGAATCCGAGATTTTAGCGAGCACTTCAGTTTGTGGAAGACGTACCGTTATAAGTTCACGGCGCTTACTTTTATTAATTATCTTTGCAAAACGAAGCTCATCATCCACAAGAGTATACTCCCAATCAATGTTAAACCATGAGTACACCTTAAATGAAAGCCAGCATAGTAATACACAAATAATAATCGCAAACGGCAAAAGAGTCGTCGCCTTTGAAGACAAAACAAGAACTACCAGGTATACGCCGACAAGCATTGGCAAAACAGAAATCAGCATACTTACAAAACGATCTTTAAGAGTAAGTTGTTTTGTAACTGATATTTCAACATAACGGTCCATAAGTCACCTCGATAAATTAATATTTAAATGATATCACAGCACAATTACATTTTCAAGTCATAGAGTACTTTTGTAAAAAAATTAAAAATTAACAAACAAACTATTGATAATGCAGAAAATTTGTTTTAAAATATAGGTAAGTTATTTGAAGGGTGGTATAACTAATGGATAAACATAACACAATCCAATACAGTATACGTAAAGAAAATGAGTTGCAGATGAAAGAGATACTTACAACTGTTTATGATGCACTCAAAGAAAAGGGATACAACCCTCTTAATCAGATCGTAGGGTACATTTTATCAGAAGACCCGACTTATATAACGAACCATAACAACGCGCGCGCATTAATAAGAAAAATTGACCGTGATGAACTATTGCATGTGATTGTGAAATTTTATCTGGATAACTAAATAAAAAGGCTTCTTACGAAGCCTTTTTTAAATGCTCAAGTATTTGTGCATCAGTTGTATTAGCACTTATGTTCATTCTACCAAGATCAAATAACGATTGACTAAGACCGCAAACAAGCGTATTTACTCGAGTGTTATCAGTAGTAACAGTCGCCTTATATCCGAGAGATTTTAAAACAACATCAGTAAGAGGGATGCTTTTTCCTTTTGGAAAAGATAAAACATAACTATGTTTAATACCATTATCCATAAACACTTGATTTTGTTTTGTTGTATCATTTATAAGCGCACTGATATATTCGGTTTCTCTTTCTTTTTCAAATGGCAAAATATCATCACGTGCCGGTTTGTTTTCTTCATACGCTTCCCACTGATGCATATCGTATGTATGAGATTGAATAGATATCAGCCCACTATCAAGCATATCGCTTATCTCAGACTTACCAAAATGCGCGGTTATGCTGTATTCAGTGTCCTTATAATTAGTTTTATGTCCGATAGAACTTCCTATGGCAAAAATGGTTGCACAATAATTATTTTCTTTTAATTTTGGAAATGCATATTCATAGTTGCTTAAATATCCATCATCAAATGTGATAATAACAGGTTTTTGAGCAAGAGGTGTTCCCTTTTCTACAAAATTTATTAAATCATCAAAAGATACTGTGTTATAACCATTCTGCTTAAGAAGGCTTAAATGATGGGAAAACTGCTCAGGTGTTACCACATTATCACCCAATCCTTCAATACTTATATGATGATAAAGCAGTATAGGCACTGTTGCTGTATATTCAGTATCAGTTTCGGACAACGATTTTAATTTAGATACAGAAACTACATTATCCTTACTGCAGAAATAGCCAAAATTTTTCGGAGTGTAATTTTCGCCCCCGAAAATATAATCAATTACCATATCACAGGTATCGTTACGTGTATGTGTCATATCATAAAAATAACGTGGATCATAGGACACTGAAGATACAGCAAAATTCCAATAATCTGTAACATCGGCAAGACTTTTAAAATATTCATTAAGCGTATCATCTGTATAACGGTCAAGTTGATTGGAATTGACCGGTGAAAGAATTACGGTAAGATTTATACCGTTTTCTTTACACATTAAAGATATCTGTCTTACATTTTCAACGCAACCTTCAATAAAATCAAGTTGTTCTTTATTCGAGGCAGGCTTGAAATCATCACCATTAACTTCAAGAAAAGACGATAGTGTACCAATAGACTCAACATCACGAAGACGTTTATCATAGCAACCACTGTCTGCTAAAAATACATCAAATACCTTTGGGAGTTCCGTATCGTCTATACGTGAAGCTATTTTTTCAAAAGCAAAACTATAATTTGCAAAAAGACAGTCAGCATAAAAGGATACTATATTTTCACCTGTTAACTGAAAATGACGGCGATCTGTAAGTGAATCAGACAATGATAATGAGTTTGCTTCGTTTATACCCAAAACAAGAACAATGTTTTTCACATTATCATTATCAATGAGATAGGATACTATCTGCTTATCTAATTCGGTATCTGCACCGTAGTGAAACATATTATAAAACTTTGAGTCAAAATGACCGTTTAATGTATCCGGAGTATATGATGCTGCAGATGAAGAACCCACAATATATGAATCGTAATCATCAAAATGGTCAGAAATGTACTCAATTTTAGCAATGGCAGGGTTTAATGTTTGGGTGTATGAGTCCCATTTAAATAAAACATCACCAAAAACACCGAAAGGATCAACGAGTACATTTAAGCCTGCCCACAAAACAAAAACGAATACTATTACACTTAAAAACATTATCATCCATTTTTTTGCGCTCATAAAACCTCCATAACTAGACATTTTCATAAACATACGCAATAGGTGTATATCCACTGTTGCCATAAACTCCAATTATAATGATAAGCATACAGATTAATAGAATTATAAACTGTACATACCATTTTCTGTTGCATAACCAATCAACAATATCACAGCCTCTTTCTTGTACAAAACTTATACAAAATAAAATTACAAGAGAAAAAAATACGGTTATAGCAACAGGCAAAGTAATATCTAAATTTAAAAGCATATCCGCGCTTACTAAACTAAAATCGGGTTTTGTAACTGTTTGTTTGAGCATTCCAAATGCACCGGAAAGAGTTGTTGAATTTGAAAAATATCGACCTATTATAACAAGAAAATTAGTTCTTATTATTCCAAAGACATTAAAAAACAGGTCCTTATTTTTAAGTGGGAATTTTTCGCGTATAGTGTGCAAAATGGGTGCAAATAAAAGAGCCAGCGACATCCATACACCGTTCCAAAGACCATAAGCTATATTTGCCCAGCCAGGTCCCTGCCATACTCCTACTGCGAGGAATACAGTTATAGTTGCAATACAGGGAGTGAGACGTTTTGCAATACCATTAGGAAGAATTTTGCGTGCACGTTTTGTAAGCCTGCCCATAGGTTTTGAAAGTGCAATAGGATAAAACAGATAATCTTTCATCCACTCACCAAGTGATATATGCCAGCGTCGCCAAAACTCTGACAAACTCACTGCAAAATACGGACGGCAAAAATTCTCTTCCATTTTTATACCAAAAAGCTGTGATACACCATTAAGTAAATCAATACCACCCGAAAAATCGCAGTATAGTTGAATACAGTAAAGCAATACACCTAAAAATACTATTATACCAGGATAGGATGTATAATCTGAATATATGATTTTAACTGTAGTTGCAAGTTGGTCTGCGATAAGTGCCTTTTTAAGAATACCCATTATCATACGGATAATGCCGTACCGGATATTTTCTAATTTAAAATCGTTACCGTTAAAAAGGTATCCGCTTAAGGTATTGTATCTATTTATAGGTCCTTGTACCATTTGAGGAAAATAGCACACAAAAAGAGCATAACGTGCTATATTCCGTTGAGGCTGATACTTGCCCCTGTACAAATCAATCAAATAGCCTGAGGTCTGGAATATATAAAATGATATACCAAGCGGAAGTAAAAGCGAGGGCACAGCAATTTCACCGCCACCAAAACCTGATGCAATAATGTTGTAGTTGCTTATAAAAAAGCCAAGGTACTTTAATACAGCAAGTGTTGCAAAATTCAAAATAAGTGCCGTTGATAGTACCAGACGTTTTTTTAATGTGAGGCGTTTTTTTAGGATACGTTTTTGTTCGGGTGTTTGCGCGTTTATTTTGACTTTTGAAAGTTTACCCAACCATAAAGAAAAAATGTATGTACTTATAACCGTAACAGAGAGATAAAGAAAGGCAGTTATACTGTAGGACAAATAAAAAGCGATGCTGGCTGTAAGAAGAACAAGCCAGCGCGCTTTTTTGGATGATATATAGTAAAGGAAAACAACTACTATTATAAATACAAGAAATCCAATTCCGTTTACAGACATATATTACCTTTCATCACAAAGTTTCTGTATCATTTCATACATAC
>JAZUOQ010000060.1:0-1872 GCA_045604775.1 Eubacteriales bacterium | reverse complement strand
GTGCATCTTTAAGGGTGTCAGGGTTTATTGCGTTAAGTTGCAGCTGATGACCGCCCATTTCTATATATGATTTTACAAGTCTTGCAACTTTTGATATTGAGTCCTCACTGTCAAAAAGACCGGCGTGAAATTCAAGGGTGAGCGGGCCGCCGTTGCATACCTGTGAAAGATTTGGTTTTGTAAAGGAGGCAATAACAGACATCGGTCCATCGATTTTTGCGTACAAACTTGGTGAGTAATTTGCGCCAAGAGGTTCCCCTTTAAGTTTACCGTCGGGAGTTGCACCGATTTTGTTTGCGTGCTCCAGATAATACATTGCCGATCCTGTGCCTGCGCGGTATATACCACCGTAATAATTTCTTTTTTCTTCAAGTGCTTTTGCAAATTCATCAAATAAAACACAGGCAAAATTGTCAACTTCGTTGTTGTTTTGTCCCATTTTTTGCGTTTCGTATCTTAATTTGTGAAGCAGTTCGGTGTGGTTTTTAAAGTTTGTATCAATGGCGTTTATAAACTCTTTGGCATCAATAATTCTATCATCAAAAACATTTTTCTTTATCGCGATAAGTGAGTCGGCAGCAGTTGAAATACCGGTACCGTGAAATCCGAAATTGTTGTATTCTCCGCCTTTTGAAATATCGTCTATATGAACGACGAAACTCAGCAAAGGCATATCAAAAAAAGCGGTTTTATATCTCTTTTCACAAAGCTCTGATACTTGTTTTTTTAACTCGTTTTTAACACAACTCATAAATTCATCAAAGTTTGTGCAATTTTCAAGTTCTTTATGAACAGCTTCATCTATTACTTTTGCAAAGGATAATGCATCAATGTTTACTACATCCATACCTTTGCCGGATATTATAAATTCCCAGCACGCTGCTGTTACATAATTTTCAGCATCTTCTTGTTTGTAACCCATTTTCAAAAGATAGGGTATTACGATGTCATCGTTTGAATACTGAGGAAAGCCCAGTCCGGCGGCAGTAAGTATGCTCCCTTTTTCAAAAACTTCTATAGGTGTCTTTGTGGAAACACGTAGATTGATTTTAGGATCGATCATCATATTTTCTTTTGAAGCGCGCAGTGCAAACTCGGTAAGATCATTAAATATCTCGCCGCCGTTTGAGTTGCAACCGCCAAGTACCATACTTTGACCGTTATCGCCTTGCTGTACTCCAAAGTATAAATCTGTATCTTTATTGAATGATAAAAAGAAATCAACTACCAGCTCATAAGCCTCGTCTTTTGTTAAAATACCATTGTCAATGTCTTTTTTGTAATACGGATAAAACATCTTGTCAAAACGACCGCATGTGATGTGGTTTCCGCCTTCAAGCCTTAAAGCGAAATTTATTATTCTGAAAAATTGAAGTGCCTCGCGAAAACTTGTTGCAGGGTATCTCGGAACCTGTTTAAGCACTTTTTCAAGTTCAAAATCACAATTCTTGTGTGCTTCTATTTCATACTTTTTGACAAGTGATAATAAAGCATCTATCTCACGTTTTAACTCTGATGATGCTTTTTTTCTTAACTTTTCCAATCCGTTTTCGAAAATGTATTCGTAGTCAGGGCAAATGTTGCTTATAACACCTGTTTCGTGATAAGCGTTTATATTTTTTGATGCTGCTTTTTCTTCATCAGTGTATATTTTAAACTCACTTATAACTGTTCGTAGAAAGCATATTTTTTCATTTGGTAACAAAACGGGTCTTTCCATATTGCAAAGCATTTCAAAACGACGTGTTACACGCTCTCTTTCGGGGAGATTTTCAGCTTTGAAAATTTCTGCAAAATCAACACCGCATTGCGTTCTGAACATATGGTGTTTTTTGCTCAAAATGTATTTTTGAAGTTCACTCATTATAACCC
>JAZUOQ010000059.1:0-4432 GCA_045604775.1 Eubacteriales bacterium | reverse complement strand
TCCTAAGACGCTTGGCCTCCGACTTAGCGGTACCCCCTTCATCTCATACTGTGCAAACTTCCAGCCGGGTGACTGGTCACTGTCATCAAGATGAACGCGGAATTTCTTTTTAAGTTCATCTGCAATCTCTGAGGCTTTTTCAAGCACACCTGCTTTATGTGTTGCAATAGGTACCACCACAGCCTGAATAGGTGCTACTGCGGGTGGAAGAACAAGTCCGTTATCATCACCGTGTGTCATAATTATTGCGCCGATAAGACGTGTGGTAACACCCCAGGAAGTCTGATGCGGATATGATGTCTGATTATTTTTATCTGTAAAAGTGATATCAAATGCTTTTGCAAAACCGTCACCGAAATAATGTGAAGTGCCGGCCTGAAGAGCCTTACCGTCGTGCATAAGCGCTTCAATAGCATATGTAGAAACCGCACCTGCAAACTTGTCCGACTCGGTCTTTTTGCCCTTTACAACCGGAATTGCAAGGTAATTTTCACAAAAATCAGCATAAACATTAAGCATACGCTCTGTTTCTTCAACAGCCTCATTTGCAGTTGCGTGTGCAGTATGACCTTCCTGCCATAAAAACTCACGCGAGCGTAAAAACGGACGTGTAGTTTTTTCCCAACGTACAACAGATACCCACTGATTATACAGTTTAGGCAGATCACGATAAGAATGAATTATATTTGCATAGTGTTCACAAAAAAGTGTTTCAGAAGTTGGACGTACACAAAGGCGCTCTTCCAATTCCTCACTTCCGCCGTGTGTAACCCACGCAACCTCAGGCGCGAAACCTTCAACGTGATCCTTTTCCTTATTAAGCAAGCTTTCAGGAATAAACATAGGCATGCATACATTTTCGTGCCCTGTTGCCTTGAACATACCATCCAAAATCCGCTGTATATTTTCCCATATAGCATAGCCGTAAGGACGTATCACCATACAACCCTTTACGCTTGTATATTCAACAAGTTCAGCTTTTTTTACAATATCAGTATACCATTTGGCAAAATCTTCATCCATAGATGTGATGTCGTTTACCATTTTTTTGTTATCCATCAGTCTTCTCCATTTTATATATTATTAATTTATTATAAATGTTATTACCCGAAAAATCAATATTATATATAAATTTACTTGAAAGAGCGTAAGTGAGATGTTAAAATATCTTGTAAGAAAGGGATGACAAAGTGATACTTTTAGGTTCTATAGTAAACGGAATTGCCGTAATACTGTGCGGTGTGATAGGTTCTCTTGTAAAAGAGAAATTGCCAAGACATTTTTGTGATGCGGTAGTAAAAGCATTGTCTCTGTGCATTATTTATATCGGCATCGACGGTTCAATGTCAGGTGAAAACGCGCTTATTGCTATAATTTCCATCGCGATAGGTACTGTACTTGGTGAATGGATAGATATTGACAAATATTTAAACCGATTCGGTATGTTTTTACAGAACAAAATCAATAAATCAGGAGAAAGCAAAATTGCCGAGGGTTTTGTTTCGGCAACTCTTCTTATATGTGTCGGTGCCTGGGCAATAACAGGTGCTATGGATGCAGGAATACGAGGCGACCATTCATCTTTTTATGCAAAAACTGTTATTGATGCCTGCTCTACACTGATTATGGCAACCACTCTCGGTATCGGTGTTGCGCTTTCCGGCATTGCCGTATTTGTATATCAAGGTGCACTCACCCTACTTTCAACATTTATTGAGCCTTATCTTACACAGACCGTAATAAACGAGTTTACCTGTGTCGGATCGCTTCTAATTATAGGCATAGGACTCAATATGCTGGGTATTACCAAAATCAAGGTGGTAAATATGCTTCCGTCCGTATTTATACCGTTTATACTCTGTCAATTTATGTAGGTGATATATGAAACTTGTTTTTACAGCAGATTTACATATCGGTTCAGCTTTCGGAGGTGAGAATAGTAGCATTCGAAATGCAGAACTTGTTTCAGTGTTTGAGGATATAGTTAAGTATGCAAACAATATCTGTGCACCTGTCCTTATCGGCGGTGACCTGTTTGACACTCCCTATCCTTCAGCCGAGCTATCTTATGCAGTGCGTGCGGTTATTGAAAAACACCCGCATACACGTTTTTTTGCCGTGTGCGGAAACCACGATCCATACAACATAACATCATTTTATAAAAATGCACCTGATAATATGTTTGTATTCCCAACCGAAATAACAGAGGTAAATCTCGGTGACGTTACTCTTGCGGGAGTATCATTAAAAAGTTTTGACACAACTCTTGACATCTGGCAGGGTTACACCTGTCATAGCAAATGTATCACATTATCACACGGTGACCTTTTTGGAAATATACTCGCCGACACAGGTGCCAATCTTTCTCTTTTGGGCCATATTCACAAAACATCTGCACACCTTTTGTCAAACGGAAAATACGCACTTTACTGCGGCACACCGGCAGGCCGCGGTTTTGACGAATGTGGTGAAAAAGGGTTTTATGTTATTGATACAAGTGATTTTTCTTATACATTTGTTAAAACTGACACCAAAATATACAAAGAGTATAGTGTTGATGTTACAGGTGCCGTTAATACTGCTGATATTTTAGATAAACTTTGTATTAAAATTTGTGACAATGAAATAGCACGTGCAGTGCTTATTGGAAAAACCGATCCGTCGGTTGAAATCGACACAGGTGCACTTTTACCACACACACCATTCAGTGAGATAAAAGACAAAACCGAGCCGGATATTGATTTCACATCTGCAACAAATGACAATACGCTTGAAGGCGAATTTGTACGTATACTTCTTGAAGATAAACAAAGCGACCCTGATATTATACGAGATGCGTTATATGAAGGTGTTCGTGCACTCAGGAGGCAAAAATGACATATATAAAAAAAGCGGAGATCATATCTTTCGGTAAATTTTCTGATTTTGAAATAGAATTTGAAAACGGTTTTTGTGATATGGCTTTTGAAAACGAGTTTGGGAAAAGTACTATCACAGACTTTTTTCTGTTTATGCTGTACGGCTTTGACAAAACATCATCGAAAAAAATTGCACTTTCCGACTATCTTTTAAAAAAATATATTCCCTGGCAGTCAAATGGAATTATATCGGGTGCACTCACTATTATAAAAAATGACAACGAGTATCGGATCGAGCGTACACAAAAAGAAAGCGGACGCCAGACTCTTACTGTACGCAACAGTCTGGGCAGAGAACTTGACATACAAAATGCCGGTGAGTATTTTTATGGCGTTGACCGCGATACATTTATGCGAACCTATCTTGTACGACAAACAGATATAATATTTAAAGAAACAGACGGCTTGCAGTCGGCGCTTAAAAACCTTGTAACAACGGGAGATGAGGGTACATCATTTGACGCAGCGCTTGAAATACTTACAAAAAATAAAGCAAAATACCAGCACGGTGACAGACGTTCAGGACGTATATTTGACATACCCAAAGAAATAACTGCACTTGAAGCGGAAAACATTAATATTTCAAATAATATTTCAAGTATAACTCAAAGTGTTAAAGAACGTGAAAAATTACTTTGCAGTATAAATGCTCAATCCGAAAAAATTAAGCAACTTCGGGAAATGCTTCCGCTGGCACGCGCTCACGATGCAAAAACACTTGTTAATAAGCTCGATATGCTTGATAAAAAAATACTTGATGCAAAATCGCGTACATTACAATCAAATAATATAAATGAAAATGATCTGAAATCAGCAAGTGAGCTGTTTTCACTTCGCGACAGGCTTAGCGATGCACTTTTGACAACAGAACGCGAGATGAATTCTCATAAAGAAGCACTTGATAATATAAAGAATACAACACCTCACTTTGAACTTATCGAAAACAATACTGATGATGTACTAAAACTTATAAATTTCAAGCCAAAAAATAACCCGATTTTTATATCTGCAGGCGTAATTCTGCTTATATTCGGAATTGCCATGCTTTTTATCAACGTACTTGTCGGCGTTGGTATTATACTTTCAGGCACGGTTTTGACCGCACTCGGCTTTATATTCAAAACAAAAGTGCATAATATGTTCGGCATGACACAAGCCGAACTGAAAACTGTATATGAAGACTATCAAACTTCAAAAAACGAAATAGACACACTCAACGTATTGTATAAAAACTGCTTTGACAAATACGGTGAATTGAATAATCAATACCGTGAAACAGTTGAAAAATGCGGATATCTTTCACGGATTATCGGCACTGATACAATAGCGGGAATAAACGCATTATATGCAAAGCTTGCAACAAATGACGATCTTGGGCGTATAATTGAACAGTACAATGCCGAAAGACAAGCGCTTGTAGGTGACAAAAATGAAAATGAGATTAAAGCCTTAGCGCAAATGCCAAACTGTGAGTATTCAGAAAATGAACTAAACACGCTTATTTCTGATGCAGT
>JAZUOQ010000058.1:0-11658 GCA_045604775.1 Eubacteriales bacterium | reverse complement strand
GATATCTGTCTTTATGAGATAGTTAAGAAGATTTCTTCTGTTACCAACCATTTTGAGAAGACCGCGTCTTGAATGATGGTCATGTGGATTCTTCTTAAGATGCTCTGTAAGTTCATTAATTCTTGCTGTAAGAATAGCAATCTGAACTTCAGGAGAACCTGTATCTGTCTCATGAAGCTTGTTAGCTTCAATTACTGAAGCCTTTACTTCCTTTTTAATCATTGCATTTTTCACCTTTCTTTATATTTGTCCGGCTATACCGAGCGAGGGACGGTGATGTTCCAATCGCCAAGCATAGTTAAACATCCTAAGCATTATACATCATAGCTTTTAATTTGTAAACACTTTTTTTATATTTTTTCTTAGTTTAATTAAAATATCCGTTTTTCCTTGAAAAAATGCCGCTAATTTAATAAAATAGTACAGAGGTGAAAATGTTGGGAAAATCGTACAGAGTCTGTGCACGTGAGAGTGTTACAGAATTTACTGAAAAGAAAAGCAGATTTATTTCATATCTGGCGTGTGTACAAACTGAAGACGAAGCACATGAGTTTATAGAATATATACAGAAAAAACACAAAGACGCAACACACAACTGCTATGCATATCGTCTACGCACACCGAGAGTAGAGCGGTTTTCAGACGACGGAGAACCCACAGGCACTGCCGGTATGCCAATGCTTGAAGTATTAAAAAAAGAAGACGTATATGATGTATGTGTTGTAGTAACGCGTTACTTCGGCGGTATATTACTGGGTGGCGGCGGACTTATACGCGCATATTCAAAGGGAGTATCAAATGCATTGAGCGAGTCAGGGTATGCCGAATTTAATGAGAGTATCACCGCTGAGTTTGAATTCGGATACAATGCCTTTGACAAGGTACAAAAAATTTTGGAAAACTTTGTCCATAATAAAGGTGAAAATATATTTGGTGAAAATGTTAAAATCACTGTATCTCTTAAGATTCAGGATGCCGATAATGTATATGATACTATACGGGACGCACTGGGCGGAGACGTGAAAATAGTCACAGTTTCGCAGGGATTTGACAGTTTTAAATAAATATAGTCGATTTGTTCACATTTTATTAACTCATTACCGGGATTTACTTGGTATACTAAATACAAAAAATAAAAGAGGTGTATTATGAGTAAAATACTTATTGTTGATGATGAAATAAATATTTGCGAATTACTTAGCCTATACTTAAATAAAGAAGGTTTTGAAACAGTTTGTGCCAATGACGGCGAACAAGCCATAGTAAAATTTAACGATGAGCAGTTCGATCTTGTATTGCTCGATATAATGCTTCCGAAAAAGGACGGTTGGGAAGTGTGCCGTGACATACGTAAATCTTCTAATATACCGATAATAATGCTGTCCGCAAAAGGTGAAACTTTTGATAAAGTTTTGGGACTTGAGTTGGGCGCTGATGACTATGTAACAAAGCCGTTTGACAGTAAAGAACTTGTTGCACGTATAAAAAGTGTAATACGCCGAACAAAAGATACATTACCTGATGAAAAAAGTGATGCACAAGAAGTTGAATATGAAAACCTTTATGTTTCACTTACCAATTACAAACTACGTGTTTGCGGTAAGGATATTGATGCACCGCCTAAGGAGATCGAGCTTTTATATCACCTTGCCAGTAATCCAAACAGAGTTTATACGCGTGACCAACTTCTTGATGAAATATGGGGTTTTAAATACTTTGGCGATTCAAGAACTGTAGACGTACACATAAAACGAATTCGTGAAAAGCTGGAAAACGTTTCTGAAAAGTGGGATATAAAAACTGTTTGGGGCGTTGGCTACAAATTTGAAACAAGATAGATGCACAAACGTATATTTTTAAAATATTATAGTGTTTGCGTAGCAATTGTTATAATGACTGTTACAGTTCTTGGGTTTGTATCAAGTTCAGTTTTAGGTATAAGGACATTTAATACTCAGATCGAAAGTATGGAGCGCGCTGCGAACAAGGTGGCAAGTTCAGTTGCACGGTTGCCGAAAAACTACCATATTATTGCGGGAAACTTCTTTGATGATACGCTTCTTGCAATAAAAGAAACCATAAACAGCGATGTATTTGTTATCGGCAACAACGGTACGATCGAAATAACAACGATCAATTCCACTAAAGTCACACCTGACATTTTACCGGATGATGATACCATTAAAGATGTTCTTACGGGGAATGTATATCGTAACAGTCGCTCATTCGGTGACAGCCGTACAACAAACGGTTACACGGTTGGTGTACCGATTCTTACCGGGGACGGCGAGATAAGCGGTGCAGTATTTATTACAACGACCGAGCTTAATATGCAAAATATCGTCATCGGTACGCTTGCTATATTTATGCTGTGCGGCTTTATTGTTTTGCTGATAGCTTTCATCGTATTGTTCTTTTTAACAAAACAACTTACTGCTCCTATTTACCAAATGAGTGATATTGCAGGCAGCTACGCCAAAGGAGACTTTTCGAAGCGACTGAATGTGGAAAGTTGCAACGAATATGCTCCACTTGCCATTGCTTTCAATGCTATGGCAGACGGCATTGACAACCTCGAACAAATGCGTAGAGGATTTGTTGCAGATGTATCTCATGAGTTAAGAACACCAATGACATCTATCACAGGATTTGTTGATGGAATGCTAGATGGAACTATACCACCTGAATTGTATCCTAAATACTTAAAGATCGTCTCAGACGAAGTACACCGCACCTCAAGGATGGTAACATCTTTTCTTGACGTAGCAAAGATACAGGCAGGACAAATGACTTATTATATGAAACCGTTTGATATTATACAAACAACAGGCAAAGCTATGTTTGCTTTTGATGACAGAATCAAACAAAACGGTATTGATTTTGATGTGGATTTTGAAAGCGAATCGATTATTGTAAATGGTGATGAAGATGCAATTTACAGGGTTATATACAACCTTATCGACAATGCAGTGAAATTCACACAAACAAACGGTAAGATCACAGTCAAGATACGAACAAATGCAACAAAGGCACAAATTTCAGTGCGAAACACCGGCGTGGGAATATCAAAAGAGGAAGCAGCCCATATATTTGAAAGATTTTATAAAGCTGATAAAAGTCGTTCTATGAACAGAAAAGGAACAGGCATTGGGCTTTATCTTGTTAAAAACATTATCAAAGAACACGGTGAAGATATCACACTTACATCAAAAGAGGGAGAGTTTGCACAGTTTATGTTTACACTCCCATTATATAATGAATGATTAGGAGACCATCTATGAATCAGTACACAGACTCAAACAATAACGATAAAGACGAAAATACGTATACGTGGCATAACCCCAGTCCGTACTCCAACAGCGGTGATACTTATACGGGCTATACAAGCAAAACCCAAAAACAAAAAAAGCCTCGTCGCAAACTTACAGGCACAGAAATCGCACTAATTGTTGTAGGAGGTATTGCAACTGTATTATTTGTTACGGTATGTGTTCTTATTGCATCTTTTTCGACTTTTAAGGTAAACTTAAACTCATCGGTAACTGATGAACAATCAGAAATCTCACAGGATAACAATGCTGAGCAAGAAAAAAACGAAGCCGTAACCAATATACCTGAATTACAAACTCAGACACCAAGCGGAAACCAGCTGACAATACCTCAAATTTATGAAAAAGTAAAAGATTCTGTTGTCGGCATTATTGTTACAACCGCAAGCAACGGACAAATTACCCAAGGTTCAGGCACAGGTATTATACTTAGCGAGGATGGTTATATTGCAACCAATGCTCATGTTGTTGCAGATGCCACAACTGTGACTGTAGTTTTAACGGACGAAACAGAACACAAAGCAGAAATTATCGGAACTGATGATAAAACTGACCTTGCAGTAATAAAAATCAGTGCAACTGAACTTACCCCTGCAGAATTTGGAGATAGTAAATCACTTGTCGTAGGAGAGACAGTTGTAGCTATAGGAAACCCATACGGTCTTGAACTTGCAGGCACGGTAACATCCGGTATTGTATCTGCTCTTAACAGAGAGATCGTCATAGAAAGCACATATATGACACTTATTCAGACAGATGCATCCATCAACCCCGGCAATTCAGGCGGACCGCTTGTTAACGTTTACGGTCAGGTTATTGGCATCACTTCTTCAAAAATTATAACTACCGGTTATGAAGGTATAGGATTTGCGATACCTATCTCAGGAGCTACAGATATTATAGAAGAACTTATCCAATATGGATATATCAAAAACAGACCTCTGATTGGTATTTACGGAAGTGATCTTGATTCCACATATGCACAAATGTATTCGATTCCGCTAGGTGTTTATGTTGAATATGTCGATCCCGAAAGCGATGCATATACAAAAGGACTTCAAAAAGGCGATATTATAACAGCAGTTAATGGTGTTGAGATAGAGTCAATGGCAGAACTTGATGCCGAAAAAAATAAGCACACACCCGGTGAATCGATAACACTTACTGTATACAGAAACACAAAATACTTTGAAATAGATGTACTGCTTTCGGAATCAACCAGTGAAAAATAAACAAAAAGCCTTGAAAACTAAAATGTTTTCAAGGCTTTCTCTATACTCGTTTAAGCGTTGTGCGTGATATCTGATTATTTGAATTAGACGGTAAAAAAGTAGTGAATTCTATTGAGTACAAATTACACACCGTATAGGTCCCATTTCTGTCATCATAAAGAACAATATAACTTACTCCCACCATATATAGTATACCTTCTTTACGAACTATGTTCGATGAACCTACAAGAAAATCAACTACAACGCGTTTTCCTGTGTTTTCTGATAATATCTGTTGTATAGAACCTCGGTAAGTTTCCTCAGCAAGCAGATCTTCAAGTAAAGTTCCGTTTCCGTTCAAACTCTGACCAGGCGTTGTCACATCATCCACAGGTAAATTTTGGCTATTCATTTCTGCCAAACAAATCATCCTTTCTATGTATCATTATAAAGTTCGGTCGGGTTATAAAAACAATGGTCACCAAGCCGCGTGAAAAAATATCCCACCTCGCTTGGAAAATTCTGTCGACAGGTATTTGAAAAAGGATTATAAAACCACAACGCCTGACCAAAATCTGCAAGTCGTTGTCCTGATATGGCTAAATCAGCTATTTCAAAATGTATATCACTCGGGCGCATATTATAAATATTTTGTGGATTATATCTGCCGTTTTCCGTTTCACTTGCACAAACAAACTGGCCGGGCTGCATAATTATATTACGTATGCTTCCCTGACTTACCCGTGAATACTCGCCCGTTGTAACAGTTACACGATTCATAACTACGCAAGCAACAGCGAACATTCCATTATACCCCTCACCGCCTGCTTCGCATTCTATAAGCCTTGCAAGCAGTTCTCTTTCGCTGAACACATAACACCCACCTTTCATCCAATATATATGTTAGTTATATTAAAAATAGACTCTTAAATATTGATTGAAAAAATTTTATATGATAGTATAAATAGCCAAAATTAATACGCTAAAGCATCCTGTTGCTTCAGCGTATTTGTTTTCTGTATTTTTGTGGTGATATACCATAATTTTTTTTAAACAGACGGCAAAAATAAAATCTATCCTCAAACCCTACACTTTCTGCAATATCACCTACCGACATATTAGTATTTTCCAACAGTGTTTCAGCGTTTAATAATCGCATACGATTACGGTACTCTACAGGACTTTTTCCTGCCCACTGTCTGAAACATTTGTAAAAATACGCCTGTGATATACCGCACATATCAGCATATGTTTCAATCTTTATATTTTTATTCCACTCATTTTGAAGCGCCGTTACACCTTCGCGGATTAGATAATAAATACCATCTCTTTCATCATCAATGCCTGCAATACTATCAAGCATTGAGTAAAATACAGCCTTACACCTTGCCATATTCCGTCTGTCACCGTCCGTTTGATAAACAGTTTCAAGTAATTGATCTGCTAGTTTATGAAAATGAGCACACTTGTTTGCAATTTTTATAATGCTGTCAGACAGTAATATCTCAGACTTATTATCAGATATAGAAAAATTAACAGTATATGTATCATATCCTGATGCTTTACCTTCCGTTTTAACATAATAACGCGCACCCTTTGGAATATATATAACATCGCCTTTTTCACCATTAACTGTTTGTCCGTTTTCAAGATAAAACGTCACTGTAATATCAGTAAACACAAATAAAAAAGCATTAATGGGCCGCGGATACGATTTATACAATGCAAACTCGTCCCGATTTATCCAGCTTTGTGCAAATACCTCAACCATACTCACATCAATATTATGATAAATAATATCCTTGATATTTATAACTTTCATTTATTTTCACCCAATTTAACTATATCAGACTTGTAGAGAAAAGTCCATATTTTTTTATATTTGTATATATTTATATTAGTTGTATTTGATATAATTAATTTAAATGATTATACTGGGTGAAAAGAATGAAAAATATAATTGAAGCAAAAGAAGCGTTGGTATCAAAACCGATTTTTGCTGTTACTGCCGAACGCTTTTTAATATTGAATGAAATAAAATCAAAGTATAATGATCTACCTCAGCCAAAGCAGTTTGCAAAGGTCATAGCCGAACTTCTGTCACGTGTTTCTACACCTGTTAAAGACTACGATTTAATTGCAGGAAGAACAGTTGACCGTGAACTTACCGATGAAGAAGAAATATGCTTTAAAGAATTTATTAAACATCCCCATTACCCGTCAAAAAGGGCAATTTTAAATTCCGGTCATTGTATATATTCATGGGATATGCTTATAGAAAACGGCATTTCAGAACTGCGCGAAAAAGTGAAAAATAAGCTTGAAGATGCAAGCGGTGATGAGCATATTTTTCTTGAAAGCATGGTAGAAATATACGATGCTATAATTGCTTATATGCTTCGATATGCAAAAGCTGCAAGAAAAGTACATAACACTGAACTTGCAATCAGTCTTGAAAAAGCAATTTACCGTCCCGACGATTTTCGTTCTGCCCTTCAATTATTATGGATAATAACCATGATAAACTGCGCATACATTTCAGAAAACCCCACACTTACAGTTGGCAGGTTAGATGTAATTTTGTATCCGCTTTACAAAAAAGGTATAAATGATGGTACGCTCACACCTGAGTTTGCAAAAGCACTTATCACTGATTATTATTGTAAGCATAATCTCATTATGG
This sequence comes from Eubacteriales bacterium, assembly GCA_045604775.1. GTDB lineage: Bacteria > Bacillota > Clostridia > Oscillospirales > QAKW01 > RGIG9041. Next base: position 4,435 of record JAZUOQ010000058.1, on the reverse strand, counting down.
GCAGAGGCGAACATCAGGTGGGTGACGAAAGCAACAGCACCACTTTTAAAAGAATTCTTTGTTTTGATGCACCACAGTATCTGCTTTTGGCAGGTACTGATGCAAAAGGTGAAAGTGCGGTAAACGAACTTACACAGATATTTAGCGAATGTATTGTTCCCGAGTTTAAAAATCCTGTAGTAGTTGTGCGGTATTTTAAAGAAATGGACAAAGCACACCCTCAGTTATGGAAAACTCTTACCAGAAAAGCTCTTGAAAGCAGCTCGCTTATGTTTTACAACGATAACAATATTCTTGAAACATACGAGCGTATGGGAATTCCCGAAGCGGACCGCAGATGTTATGCACACTTTGGATGCAACTGGCCTTCGCTTGGAGACAGAAGTGCATGGGCATGGCAAGGACCACGCGCTATCCATTATAATTCATTTATAAATGAACAAGAACGTATACGGCTGACTAAGCCTTACCTTCGAATGAATTGCGAGCACAGCTGGCCTGAAGATTTTATGCTGGTAATGCGTGAGCTTGCTGAGCACAATGAAACAAATATTGAAGAGTTATACAGTGGTTTTTTTGCACGGATGAGCGATTTTATGGATAAAAAGCTTGAACGTATAGCCGAGGATATCACTGTACGTCGCAGACGTCCTTGTGCAGTACTGACATTTGGTGACTGTTTTTACAAAGATTCATTGGAAAAAGCACAATGCATATCAGCCTGTGCAAAATATATGTTTGAGTTATTTCCGTTTCAAATGTTCGGCACTGTCTGCGATATGTTCATAACAGTTGATAAACTTGTTTTTATTGATAAAAAACTAACACTCAAACAACTACTTTCAGCAGTAGATGTTGACTTTGAAGGATACCCTGATGTGTTAGCACTATGCAAAAACGTCAATAAATACGGCAGTGATACACCACATTCCAACTACCACGTGAAGCGTATTGCAGACACAGCAAGCTCTATGGCTATAGAAAAAAGCCAAGCGTATCTTAAAAGCATGGGTCTTTTTCTTGCCCCTTGCATACAAAGTGATACATGGCATCTGAAATGCGGTGAAAAATACGGCGCAACTCCAAACGGAAGGCGAAAAGGTGCACCTTTTTCACAAAACACACGACCATCTAACAGTGCTTGCATAAACGGCATTACTGCAATGTTTAATTCTATGTTAAATATAACAAGCAACGGTATATTGTCGGGTGCACTTAATCTTGATATACAGCCCCAACAGTTTGATTCTGAAACCGGCAGAGAAACTTTTGCGGCACTGCTTGCCGCTTATTTTAACCAAGGCGGTTTACACGCACAAGTTTCAGTTGCCAATGTCCAGAGTCTTAAATCGGCACAGAAAGACCCGCAAGAACACCGTGATATAAGAGTAAGAGTCACAGGGTACAGCGGTATTTTTGTAGATCTTCCCAAGCGATTACAAGATGACATTATAAAAAGATTTGAAAACTAGAAAGGCGAAAAAAATATGAAAAAAACAGTACTTCCTAACGGCCTTGAAGTCAGCATCGCAGCTCTTGGTGCTATGAACTTCGGCAGCACCACATCAAAAGAAGAAGCATATAAAGTGCTTGATACATACATTGATGCAGGAGGTAATTTTATTGACACCTCAAACAACTATGCGCATTGGGCAGGTACCGGCGATGAGAGTGAATTACTTTTAGGGGAATACTTCAAAGACAGAGGTTGCCGTGATAAAATAGTGCTTGCAACAAAAGTTGGTTTTGATCGTCACGGTAAGGGAGCAGGACTAAAGAAAGATCAGATAGAGTTTTGGATCGATAAATCACTGAAAAAAATGAAAACTGACTATATCGACCTTTACTATGCCCATACCGATGATATCAATACACCGCAAGAAGAAACAATGGAAGCCTTCCACCGTCTTGTAGAAAAAGGTAAAGTCAGGGCACTGGGTGCCAGCAACTATGACACCTGGCGTTTTGCCGAGGCAAATGCAACCGCAAGAACAAATAATCTAACAGAGTTTTCAGTAATGCAACAACGCCTAACATATCTTAATGCAGCACCCGGTGTTGCTCCGGCTTACACATTTAATGAAATAACAAATCGCGAACGGCTACGTTATCTGTGCGCCAAAAATATACCTCTTGTTTCTTATGCCTGCTTATGTAAAGGCGGATATGAAAACCCCTCGCTTTTGCCTGCCGAGTATGAAGCCGGCGAGCGTATAAAACTTATTCGTGATATGGCAAAAGAAAAAGACGTAAACCCCAGCGCGCTTGTAATCGCATGGCTGTCAAACCTGTGGCGCTGTGAGGGTTACCCCACCGTAATACCTCTCTTTTCTGCAACACCAAAACAACTTTTAGACAACTTGCGCGGTCTTAAACTTGAACTTAGTGATGAAGAACTTTCTTTAATGAACAGTAAATAATTATGAAAACACCTCTTATTTTTGATATTGAGCGTTCATCTTTAAATAATGGCGCAGGAATCAGGACAACAATATATTTTAAGGGTTGCAATCTAAACTGCTATTGGTGTCACAACCCCGAAAGTAAATCAGCCTTTGAGCAGACCGCTTTTTTTAAAGACAAATGTATCTCTTGCGGGGCTTGTAAAAGTCCGCATTTTACAACAGATATTTGTCCCGCAAGTGCGCGCAAGATTTATGGTAAAGTTTATACTGTTAAAGAACTTTATGAGATAATCGCAAAGGACAAAGCATATTACACTGCTACAAACGGGGGCGTAACCTTTTCGGGCGGTGAATGTATGTTGTATCCCGAATTTATTTCCGAAATAGCACAGATTTGTTACACAAACGGCATTTCGGTAGCCGTGGATACAGCGGGAAATGTACCTTTTGAGCATTTTGAAAAAGTTTTGCCGTATGTAAGTGTTTTTTTGTATGATATCAAGGCGATTGATCCGATCCTTCACAAAAAAGGTACAGGATATGATAACAAACTTATTTTAGAAAACCTTGAGAAACTTTTAAAAACAGACAAAGAAATAATTATCCGTGTACCTGTAATACCCGATTTTAATGACGGCGAGGAACTTATAAGCATTAAAGAATACTGTAATGATCGTAAGCTTCGGGTGGAGTTATTACCCTATCATTCAATGGGTATTGCAAAAAAAGAAGCATTGAATAAATAATACGAGAGGAAAATTTTCCTCTCGTATTATTTATTTTACTATGTTTGCAAGGTTTGAATTATATACGATCTGAGCAAATTCCGCACGCGTCGTTGAGGCTTTAGGATCGAAATTATTGTCTTCCCTGCCGTTTACAATTCCTGCATACTGCAGACGAAGCACAGCATCTATTGCCCAATCGCTTATCTCAGCCTCATCATTAAAATGCGGCTGCGGTCTATTTGCTGTAGAAAGATTTAACAGATCAAGAAAATTAGAAAGCATTACGCAAACCTGTTCACGAGTTACCTTATTATCAGGACAAAACTCTGTTTCACTCATTCCCTTTACTATTTCATTAGTTTTAGCCCAACCAATATATTTTGCATGCCAGGAAGTAACAGGTACATCTTCAAAGCCAGAATCTTCAATTACATCAATATCAGCACCGGCAAGACGGGCAAGTACAGTAACAACCATTGCGCGAGTCATTTCTGACTCAGGTGCAAACTCACCAGTATCAATGCCTATCATAACACCATTTGTATATGCATACTGAACAGCTTCATAAAACCAATCTGTAATCAACACATCAGGAAAAGATGCTGTTTTAAATTGCTCATTTTCTTCTGTTTCCTCATCTGTATTCTCGCTATCATCAGATGTAATTTCACCATCATTTTCTATATCGGATAATTCAGAAACCGGAATACCAGTATTCTGTGCAAAAACAGAAACGCTTGATAGAAGAGACAGTATTAATAAAACCGATATCATTCTTATTGTAAATTTCATAAAATCACCTTTGAATTCCAAGCATATCAAATTTTCAAAATTAAATATGAGTTATATTTTCTTAAGATTCCATATATCCTGTGCATATTCGCTAACACTTCTGTCTGAAGAGAATATACCGGCTTTTGCAATATTTGTAAGAGACATCTTATTCCATTTATCGCGATCGGCATAGGTATTGTTAACACGTTGCTGTGCAGCACGGTAACTATCAAAATCTGCAAGAGTCATATATGGATCAGAATCAAGCAGATAGCGGACAATGCTGTCGAAGTTCTTACCGCTTACACCGCCCTGCGAAACAAAATCAAGCACGGCACGGATATCATAATTTGAGTTATAGATATTACGTGGACGGTACTGTTCTCTGAAAGAAACAACCTCATCAGCGTGCATACCAAACAGGAACATATTTTCATCGCCCACTTGCTCATTTATCTCAACATTAGCACCGTCAAGAGTACCGATAGTAAGTGCACCGTTTATCATAAATTTCATATTACCTGTACC
>JAZUOQ010000057.1:0-13237 GCA_045604775.1 Eubacteriales bacterium | reverse complement strand
GTGGGTTCGAGCCCCATCCAGGTCGCCATTTTTGCCTCTGTAGCTCAGTAGGTAGAGCAGGGGACTGAAAATCCCCGTGTCGGTGGTTCGATTCCGCCCGGAGGCACCATAAAAGTCCTTGAGATTCCTCAAGGACTTTTTAGTTATAATATGAATGTTATCATATTGAAATGATTATTCTTATGTGATATAATTATAAAGTTAAATTTCGAATACTTATAAAAACATAAAACAATATAAAGGTTATTAACTATGTGTAATATGAAAATCAAATATTTTAACAAGCTGACAAAAGATGCTAAAAATATAAGAGAAACAGTTTTTATATTTGAACAGGGTTTTAAAAGCGAATATGACGAATTGGATGACACAGCTATTCATTTTGTTATGTATGATTCTGATAACACTGCAATCGCTACCTGCAGAATATTTGAAGCTGATAAACCAAAATCATATATACTCGGAAGACTTGCTGTGTTAAAAGAATACCGTGGTAAAAAGTATGGGCAAAATATGATTGCAGTTGCAGAAAAATATGTTTTAGAACATGGCGGTAAAAGCATTAAACTTCACGCTCAATGTCATGCTACAGATTTTTACAAAAAATTAGGTTATTCAGAACAAGGTGATATTGAGTATGAGCAGGGGTGTCCACATAAATGGATGATAAAAGAATTTTAATAAAAGTATTTTTGATTTAGGTGAACATAATGGATAATATTTTAAGGATAATGGAAAAAAACGGCGCCTTTCGCGCTTTTGTTGCGGATACTACTGATCTTGTAAATACAGCAACTAAAATACACGGTTTATCTCCCGTTGCTGCTGCAGCAATGGGTAGGACTCTCACTGCTGCATCGATTATGGGATTGGATCTTAAATCTGATTTAGAGTCGTTATCAATACAAATTAACGGTAATGGTCCTATAGGAAATATTGTAACGGTGGCAGACTGCCATGGAAATGTGCGAGGATATCTTGAAAATCCATTAGTTGATTTACCTTTGAAAAATAATAAACTTGATGTTTCTGGCGCTGTTGGCGAAGGCTTTATGACTATTGTTAAAAATATGGGCATGAAAGAACCGTATATTGGCAAGGTTGAACTACAAACAGGCGAAATAGCAGAAGATATTGCTTATTATTTTATGAATTCGCAGCAGATACCATGTGTAGTAGCTTTAGGTGTTTTAGTAGATGTTGATTACTCAATTAAAGCTGCAGGCGGATATATGATACAGCTTTTACCCGGAGCTGATGAAGAGATAATAACAAAATTAGAAGCAAACGTGTACACTTTGCCTAGTGTTACCGAATTATTAACAAACGGTTTGACCACTGAACAAATGACTCACGAAATTTTGCTTGGCATTGATTATGAAATATTAACATCAGTAAGTCCTGAATATAAGTGTAACTGTACTACCGAGAAAATGGAACGAGCACTAATATCACTTGGGAAAGACGAACTTACATCAATCATTGAAGAGCAGGATGGCGCTGAGTTGTGCTGTCACTTTTGTAAAAAGAAATATAATTTCACAACAGAGCAATTAGTAAGTCTTTTAGAAGCGGCGAAAGGATAACAATGAAAGATATATTTAAACTATCACTATCACTTTTTGGTAACCAAATACTTGCATCTGTTGCAGGTTTTATGTGTGTATTGTTCGTATGGATGTTGGCAGGCGAAAGTATACTCTCGCAAATTATTTTTATGTGTTTTACTATTCCTTTTTTTATCTATATAGAGTATCGTGCAGCGTTTAATTATGGTTTCCACAATCCTAACAGACGCTGTAAAAAACATAGCAAGGCATATCTATATAACGGTGCAATTGCCGGTGTAATATCTGCTATTCCACTATATGCACTTATTATTACGCACCTGATTGCCACATTAAAGTCAAATATTTATCTATCCGAAATAACCAAATTATATTCGCGTATGTTAGCTATGTATTATAATTGGCCTATGTGTAATATTTTTCCTAATCACGATACAGAGGTTTTGATCTCGTCAATGCTTCTTGTTGTGATATTTCCAACACTTGGCTATATAGCAGGATATAAGAATATAGTGATATCAGATAGTATTACAAAATTTATTAACAGTAAAACCAAAGTATAATACTTTATCGCTTTGAATATTCTTTTACAGGTGATATTTTGAAAAGAATATTTATTGCAACAATTATAATAGTTATCGCAACTCTAATTGTTATATTTAATGATTCAGTTTCGCTGAATGTTTTTAAACCATCATTTAGATCGGTGATAATTGATGCCGGACACGGCTATCCCGACGGCGGTGCACAAGCATCAGACGGTACAGTTGAATCTGATATTAATCTTGATATTTCTAAGAGGATATACGAATACTTATGCTCCGCAGGTATTAACTGCATAATGACAAGAAACAGCAAAAACAGCATTTTTACCGAAGGAGAAACTATACATGCAAAAAAAGTATCTGATATCAGAAATAGAGTTAAAATTGCTGATAACAATCCAGATGCTTTGGTTGTTAGTATTCATATGAATACCTTTCCGGATAGTTCTGTAAAAGGAATACAGGTTTTTTACAAAGATAATAGTGAACTTGCCAAATCAATTGCTGATGAAATTCAAAATGTTATAAACACCAAATTTCAAGCAGATAACAATAAAAAAACCAAAACAATATCTTCAAATATTTACTTGTTTAATAATATCAACAATGATAGTGTACTGATCGAGTGTGGTTTTCTAACTAATGACAGTGACCTTGAAAAACTTAAAACAGAAAAGTTCCGAGAAAATATTGCTCACTCAATATCTGAGGTAATTCTTTATAAATTAACAGGATGTGAAATTGATGGTAAATAAAACTAAAACAGTGTTTGTCTGCACAAATTGCGGTCATGAAAGCACTAAATGGATGGGCAGATGTTATTCATGCGGTGAATGGAATACTTACGAGGAGCAAACAATACTCCCAAAGATCGAATCTAAAATTGTGGGTGTATCAACACCCTCTAAGCCTGTATCAATAAATGAAGTTGACATTACTTCGGAAACACGTTTTTCAACGGGTATGAAAGAACTGGACAGAGTTCTTGGAGGCGGCGCAGTACTTGGTTCTATGACTCTTGTAGGCGGTGATCCGGGTATAGGCAAATCAACACTTCTTCTTCAGATTTGTAACAGTTTTTCTAATAACAAGCTATGTTATTACATCTCTGGTGAAGAATCAATGCGTCAGATAAAACTACGAGCAAATAGATTGGGAGTATCAAGTGAAAACATTAAATTATTGTCAGAAACCAATGTAGATTCAATTGTAAATTATTGTTTGTCTAGTCCACCTGATATTTTGATTATTGATTCAATTCAGACTATGTACTGTAGTAATGTTTCATCATCAACAGGCAGTGTCGCTCAAATTAAAGAGGCGACAGGCCAGTTAATTAAACTCGCAAAGGAAAATGGTATTACAGTATTTATAATTGGTCACGTAACAAAAGAAGGCTCTCTAGCCGGACCTAAAGTACTTGAACATATGGTTGACACCGTACTGTATTTCGAGGGCGAAAAAAATTTGTCTTTCCGTATTCTTAGAAGTATTAAAAACAGATTTGGCTCAACTAATGAAATTGCTGTATTTGATATGCGTTCAGAAGGTTTATTTGAAATTGATAATCCATCAAAGATGTTTTTAGACGGCAGGCCTGAAAATGTACCGGGAACCTGTGTTACCTGTGTAATTGAAGGTACACGTCCATTGTTGGCAGAGGTACAAGCTCTCGTTACAAAAACAAACTATCCTGCACCGCGTCGCATGTCTTCGGGTGTTGACTATAACCGTATGTCACTTCTGCTTGCTGTATTGGAAAAGCGAGCTAATTATTCATTGTATTCAATGGATGCATATATAAATGTTGTCGGTGGCTTTAAGTTAATAGATAACAGTTCTGATCTTGCTGTTTTACTTGCAGTTGCTTCTGCGTTGGTCGATTTTGAAATGCCAACAGATTTGATAGCAGTCGGAGAGATAGGACTTTCAGGTGAGATACGTGCCGTTTCGTTTATTGAGCAGCGAATTTCAGAGGCAAAACGACTTGGGTTTAAATATATAATTATCCCTGCTAGAAATAAAATTACTAAATCATTTGATGGCATTGAAATTATACGTGTGTCATCACTTTCACAGGCAATATATAAAGTAAGAAACGGTTTGTCAAATGAATCCTAATATTCCTCATTGTAAACCAAAGAGTTTACTAATTGATAAAAATACTCCGATACAATCCAAAAAAATGCTTTTAGAAATGGGTTACAAAATAATTGAGACTAAACATAATCACCGCATAAACGACAGTACCGCAACTCACCCTGATATGCAGTTTGTGTTAATCGATACCTATAAAGCATATGTCTGTGATAATATGTATGAGTATTATAAGCATGAATTGCCAAATTTTGAACTCAAATCAGTCAGCGACATATTTTCACCATATCCAAATGATTGTAAATTAAATTTCAGTATAATAGGTAATTATTGTTTTGCTGCTATTCATCAAAAATCACTTATTCCTATAAAATATAAAATTATTCCCGTAAAACAGGGATACATAAAATGCAACATTAGCATTCTAAACGAAAATGCATTCATAACATCAGATAAAGGTATAATAAATGAAGCTTTAAAATATGGTTTTAGAGCGTATTATTTACCATCTGATGAAATATCATTAAAGGGATACAAAAATGGATTTTGGGGCGGTTGCAGTGGTTTAATTGGTAAAAATATAATGTTTTTTAATGGAAATATTGAGAGACTTACGTGTTATTCAGAATTAATTAATATTCTTAATAAAGAAAAAATTGAACCCATATACCCAAGTGATGTTTCACTTTGTGATATAGGTTCAATAATACCATTGTTTTAATTATCAGCAGTTATCTTACTTGTTATCCTAAGGACTACAGTTAGTAAAAATGTTTCAATAGGGAAGAGGATTAAATTTTTTATACCTCTTGAAAAAAATAGTGGCCAAAATACTCTTCCATAAAGTATTGATATAAAATATGTGTCAAGAAAACTGCTGATAAGCACAACAATTATAGCTCTTGAAACAACAATTCTCCAGATTTCCGTTTTATTTTTATATAAAAATAACCCAAATATTATTCCGCTGAGTGCAGCAGATAAAGTGAGTAGCGGTTGATACGGTCCTACAGGCTTTGAAATATACCCAATAACATCTGACATTACAGCAGTTACTGCAGCAATTACAGGCCCAAACTTCATGGCCGCAGCAGCAACAAAAAGAAATGTTATGGAAATCTTTAAAAAATCAGTAGGATAAAATGACATAAGATATGACGACACTGCACTTAATGACACAAGCATTGCACAGCTTGCCAGATTTTTTGTTTTTTTTAAAGATTTAAAAGGTTCAGATAAATAATTCATAAAATAACGCCTCCTTATAAATTCTGCTGAAATTTATAAGGAGGTTTTCATTATAAATTCAACAGCGGGATGCGAAGGCTGTATCGCAAGCGATTGCTTTTCGTTCTGTCGACAACTCCCCGTTCGACAAACACTTTACGCACGACCTTCTACTCTGTAATGTATTTATTCTAAACCCGTAGTTATAATTTGTCAACAGTTTATTTCCATAGATTTATATAGTTTTTATTCTGTAGATCTTTAATGATTATAATAATAATCGGTATTATAAACATACCAAAAACACCAAACAATTTAAGCCCTACATATATTGAAATAAGTGCTACAATTGGGTGTAGACCTGTATTATCTCCTATAATTTTCGGTTCGATTATTTGTCTAATTACTGTGATTAAAACATAAATTGCTATCAATATAATAAAGCCGTAACTGTCTCCCATAATCAAATTTATTATTGACCATGGTATTAGAATAGTACCTACTCCTAAAATCGGCAGTATATCAACCACTGATATTACTAATGCGATTGATGCAGCAGGTCTAATATCAAATATAATAAACATTACGGTTAGTTCCAAGAATGTAATAAGCATTAATGTTGTATAAGTTTTCAGATAACTTTTACCAATTGAAAAAGCGCTCTTTTTTATATCAACAATCAACTTCTGTTGCTTGAGTGAGAACTGTTTTAAAAAGAATGTTTTAACTTCCACAAATGATATTGATAAAAATACAGTTGCAACAAAAGTAATAATTATTGATAAAATCAAATAAGGAATTGAACTCATTAACCCGGAAAATGATGCAATAATTGCACTACCTATGCTACCTTTTAAAAATGATGTTAAATCAATGTTTATCAACTCGGTATATAAATTATATAGTATTTTTGAAAATATATCATCCGGATTAACATTTATTAAATTGTTAATATACACATCAATATTTGATTTTATATTTGGAAAAACCGATAACAATTGCTTTAAACCTGAAACAATTGTTACTGAAAATAAAATTACAAGAATTATCACTATTATCAAAACTGCAAGCAAACATATGATTGATGCAAAACACTTATTTATTTTTAACTTAAAATTCAAGTATTTTACATATGGACTTATAAGATAACTGAGAAACAATGCAATTATAAAAGGCAATAATGTTGGTAATGCAAAACTTATTAATAGATGAACTATTAATAATATTAGAAAAATATATAAAATATTAATAATAAAAGTTAATTTTTTCTTATCAAAACTGTTAGTCATTAATAAATTCACCAATTAAATAATAAAATCTTAATTTTACTCTTGATTATTAAAAGAATATATGCTATTATGTACATCATACAAACACAGTTGTTTTTGCCAAGACTACAAAAGGTGGCTAATAATGAGCGATAAATATTATATAATTAACAAAGATGTCTTACCATCTGTTTTTGAAAAAGTTATTTATGCTAAAAAACTACTTAATTCAAATAAGTGCAAAACTGTTAATGAAGCTGCTAAAATTGCAGGTATATCACGAAGTGCATTTTATAAATATAAGGATGAAGTTTCAGTTTATGTCGAAAACAGCGGTCAACATATACTTACAGTTAACTTGATTTTATATGATAAAAAAGGATTACTTTCGTCTATACTTTCATTATTGTCAAATTTTGGTGCCAGTATACTGACAATTAATCAAAATATACCGTCTAACGATATTGCTCCTGTATCAATATCACTTACAACACAGGAATTGAATTGTTCAGTAAATGATTTAATTGATGCAATAACAAAAACTGATGGTGTTTTAAAAGTTGACGTAGTAACAAAATAAGAAAGGAAAATAGTAATATGAAGATTGCGGTGTTAGGTCACGGTGTCGTTGGTAGCGGCGTCGTTGAGCTTATACATAAAAACCCTAAAAGTATAAGTGCTAAAGCAGGGGATGATATTGAAATTAAATATATTCTAGATATTAGAGATTTTAATGATAGTCCGTATGCCAATTTATTTATAAAAGATTTTAATATTATCGTTAACGATAGCGAAATAGATGTTGTAGTTGAAGTTATTGGCGGTTTAAACCCCGCATACAATTTTGTCAAAGAGTCATTACTTGCAGGAAAAAGCGTGGTAACTTCAAATAAAGAACTTGTATCTGTACACGGTGACGAACTTTTAGCAATAGCAAAAGAGAAAAATCTTAATTTCCTTTTTGAAGCATCGGTAGGTGGGGGAATACCAATTATAAGACCGATGAATCAATGTCTTGCTGCAAATGAAATTGAATCAATCACCGGCATACTTAACGGAACAACAAACTTTATTTTGACTAAAATGATAAAGGAAGGTTATTCTTTTGAAGATGCTCTAAAGACCGCACAAAAGTTAGGTTATGCCGAGGCTGACCCTACAGCTGATGTGGAAGGTATTGATTCCTGTAGAAAGATTTCTATACTTGCATCGCTTGCTTATGGCAAACATGTGAATCCAAAACTTGTACACACCGAAGGTATTTCAAAAGTTACTCTCGAGGATGTTCACTACGCTGATATTCTTGGTTATTCTATCAAACTTTTAGGCACTATAAAGAAAGATAACAGCGACGGACTATTTATCCTTGTTGCACCTTATCTTGTTGATAAAGAATTACCATTAGCAGGAGTTGAGGATGTTTATAATGCCATAATGGTTGAAGGTGACGCTGTCGGTATTTCACTGTTTTATGGCAGAGGTGCAGGTAAACTTCCTACTGCATCAGCAGTTGTTGCTGATATCATTGATTGTGCTAAGCATATTAATGCAAGAAAGTATCTGTATTGGGAAACTTCAAGCGGTGAATTTGTTAGCGATTATAAAAAAATGGTTTGCAGACACTATATTCGCTTTAACAAAAATATTAATAAAGAATCAATTGAAAAGTATTTTAATGTAATGAATATCACAACAGATGAGCATTGCACCGCAGTTATTATTTCACCTGTTGATGAATATGAATTTGAAGCAAAGTTAATGACACTTGAAAATTGCTGCGATGTTAAAATAGTATCAAAATTCAGAGTGTTCGATATATAATAAAAAGAAAAATGGTGAATCAAATGGGATTAATAGTTCAAAAATTTGGCGGAAGTTCAGTAGCTGATGCCAAGCGTATTCAAAATGTTGCAGAAATTGTTACCGACACCTATAAAAAAGGTAATGATGTAGTCGTAGTAGTATCAGCTCAAGGCGACACAACTGATGACCTTATTGAAAAAGCCAAGGAAATTAACGCAAAAGCATCAAAGAGAGAAATGGATGTTCTTCTTTCTGCAGGTGAAGTTATTTCTATGTCTTTACTCGCAATGGCTATACAAAAAATCGGTTGTCCGGTTATTTCGCTTACTGGTTGGCAAGCCGGTGTTATCACTGACAGTTCTTATAGCTCTGCTAGAATTAAAAAAATTGATACCGAACGTGTTTCAAGAGAACTTGATAGACACAATATTGTTATCGTAGCAGGATTTCAGGGCATCAATAAGTACGACGATATTACAACTCTTGGCCGAGGTGGTTCAGATACTTCGGCTGTCGCACTTGCTGCTTCGTTAAAAGCTGATTCTTGTCAAATTTATACTGACGTTGACGGTGTATACTCTGCTGATCCGAGAAAAGTTAAAGATGCTGTGCTTCTCAGCGAAATTTCATATGATGAAATGCTTGAACTAGCATCTTGTGGTGCACAAGTTCTTCACAATAGAAGTGTTGAAATGGCGAAAAAATATAATGTTAAAATGGAAGTACTGTCGAGTTTCACTAGAAATCCGGGTACACAAGTTAAAGGAGGAGATTTCGTGGAAAAAATGTTAGTTAGCAGCGTTGCAAAGGATAGTGATGTTGCAAGAATTTCAGTTATAGGTGTTAATAATGAACCGGGCATAGCATTCAAAATGTTCTCTATGCTTGCAAACAAAGGTGTCAACGTTGATATAATTTTGCAGTCAGTCGGCAGAGATTCAACTAAGGATATTTCTTTTACAACTACTCTTTCTTCACTTGAACCTGCACTTGAAGTTATAAATGAAAATCTCGCAATGTTTGGTGATCCAAAGGTTGTTTTTGACACAGATGTTGCTAAAGTCTCTATTGTTGGTGCAGGTATGATGAATAATGTTGGTGTAGCTGCCAAAATGTTTGAAGCTCTTTACGATGCACATATAAATATTCAGATGATTTCTACTAGTGAAATTAAAATTTCTGTATTAATTGATAAAGAACTTGCAGATGTCGCTGTAAATACAATCCATTCGAAATTTATAAATAAATAAAACTAATTAAAACGGTATATGAAAATATACCGTTTTATAAACATATATATTATCAAGGGTGATTTTATGTTTGAAATTTTTGCAAATCTCTTTGATAATTTTATGTTTTTGATATTATACATATCAAATGGCGCGTCTTTCCCTAAACCTCTTAGTGCAAGTGAAGAGCAGTTTTATCTTGAAAGGTTTCATAATGGTGATATTTCTGCCAGAGATGTACTTATTGAGAGAAATTTAAGATTAGTAGCTCATATCGTAAAAAAATACTATGCAAACGCCACTGATCAAGATGATCTTATTTCAATTGGCACTATCGGTTTAATCAAAGGAATAACATCTTATAAGCAGTCAAAAGGTACAAAGCTAGCCACTTATGCAGCAAGGTGTATTGAAAATGAAATACTGATGCACTTTAGATCTCAAAAAAAAATTCAGGTTGAAGCTTTTATAAACGATCCAATAGAAACCGACAGTGATGGCAATGCACTAACATATCTAGACGTTATTTATGAAGAAGACAATATTGCTGATAATCTTGATCTAAAAATAAATATATCAAAATTATATTCGTATATTGACAAACTCCCAAAACGCGATAAAATTATAATATCATTAAGATACGGCTTATATAATACTAAACCATTAACACAAAACGAAGTTGCTAAAAAACTGGGTATTTCAAGAAGCTACGTTTCAAGGATTGAAAAGAAAATTCTGAACAGCCTAAAAGAAGAATTTCAAAGCAAATAGGGGAGATGTTAAATAACATATGATAAAAATACAAAAAATACTGGATCAATCAATTAAAAATCATCTTATTAATGAATATAATTTAAATGAATATAAGAACTGCGATTTCTATGCGGTGTTTGATAATGAAATTGTTATTGAATTTGCGGCTTATGCTATTGTAAACGATTGTATGGAATTTAAATTTGTATCAAATTTAAATAATGATTTTTCTCTTATATATGGTTTGATAAAAACAGTTTTATTCGCTGCCGATATTAAAACAACTTCACATGCCACTCTACCTTTAAATTACGAAACAGTGGCTAAATCAATCGGCTTTATTGAATATAATAATATTTTTATATTAAAATTTGATGATTATCAAAATCAATGTAACCACTAAAGAAAGGAATAAATATGACAAATTTAAAAGATAAAAAGCTATTTCTGCTAGATATGGATGGAACAATATATTTAGGTGACCAAATTTTTGATGGAACTCTTGACTTTTTAAAATGGGTCAAAGACAATGGTGGAAAATATATGTTTTTAACTAATAACTCATCAAAAAGCGTTGATAAATATATAGAAAAATTAGCAAAACTCGGCATAACTGCAACTCCTGATGAATTCACTACATCTGCTCAGGCAACAGCGCTCTATCTACAAAAAAACAATAAAAATGATATAATTTATGTATTTGGAACTCAGGCACTTAAAGATGAACTTAAATCTTATGGTTTGAATACAACTGATAAATTATCAGACGATATTAATTGTTTGGTAATGGGATTTGACACTGAACTTACTTTCCAAAAACTAGAAGATGCATGTATTCTTTTAGGTAGAGGTGTTGAATATATAGCAACAAATCCCGATTGGGTATGTCCGACTGAATATGGTTACGTACCAGACTGCGGATCTGTATCAACTATGCTTTATAATGCAACTAAACGTTTACCTAAATTTATTGGTAAACCTGAAGCCACAATGGTTGAATTAGCGGTAGAAAAATCTGAATTCACAAAGGATCAAGCTATCTTACTTGGTGACAGATTGTACACAGATATCGCTAGCGGTCATAATGCCGGAATTGATACTATGCTTATGTTGAGTGGTGAATCAACTTTGGATGACTTAAAAGATTTTGATTTTAAACCCACATACATATATAAAAATGTAAGAGAACTCTATAATTATTTAAATAAATAAAACAATGTTTTTATATAAATAATAAGTCTTTAATTTAGGACTTATTATTTTTTACTCCCCTGAATTGCACAAAATATTCATTTTGTGCAATTAGATGTTGATTTTCCCCTTTACATATGTTATAATTAAATAAAGGTGGTGTTGAGTTTATGGCATATGATGACATTCCTAAAACATTACGAGATTATTTATTTTACCTTAACGTTGTTACCGGGAAATCTGATAAGACTGTATACGAATATTATTTAGATTTGCGTAATTTTTTAAAATTTATTAAAAAATCAAAAAATAATATTAAACAAAATTTAGAATCAATAGATATAACTGATGTTAATATAAATTTTCTTAAAGATATACATTTAGAAGATGCCTACGAATATTTGTTTTATTTAAAAGAAAAACGCGGTTGTAATTCACGAACCGTTAATAGAAAAACTTGTAGTATACGCGGATATTTTAAATACTTGACCAATAAGATGGGCCTTTTAGAAAAAAATCCCATAGAAAATTTAGAAAGCAGTTCACTCCCCCACACTCTACCTAAATATTTATCACTTGACGAGTGTGCCATATTATTAAAATCCATTGATGGTAATAATTGTAAAAGAGATTATGCTATTTTAGTATTATTTTTAAATTGTGGTTTAAGATTATCTGAACTTGTATCAATAAATTTAATAGACATAGAAAATGAATTTATAACAATCACCGGCAAAGGAAATAAGCAACGTAGTCTCTATTTAAATCGCGCATGCAACGATGCCATTGAAGACTATTTGAAAAATGAACGACCATACAACGACTTAACTGATGATGCCAGAAAAGCACTATTTGTAAGTCGGAATGGTAATAGATTATCAAAACGTTCCGTGCAGCATATTGTGGAAATGAGACTTAAGCAATGCGGCCTTGGTGAAAAACATTACTCAACACATAAATTAAGACACACAGCTGCTACTATGATGCATAAACACGGCGGTGTAGATATCAGAGTTTTGCAGGAAGTTCTTGGTCATGAGAATTTGGGCACTACACAAATTTACACTCATATTGATAGTGATAGAATTAAAAGCGCAGTTGAATCCAACCCAATATCTAAATTAAAGAAGGCAACAGATTAATCTGTTGCCTTCTTTAATTTATTAATCAACTGAAGTATTTTCTAATTTCATTCCTGTTTCAGGGTCATAACCATCAATCATGGTCTTTTTAATCAGAGGATATGTCACAAAATTTATGATCAATCCACATGTGCTAAAGTATAACAATAATACAAAAGTACCACCTAGTGGCAAAAAATAAATTAATACAACATAAGTTAGAGCCATAATTAAAAGAGTAATAAGTAAATTGCGCCAAAAACCAATCCAAGCAAATATAAAAGCATTCTTGATAAGCTGTTTAAAATTAAGCTTAAATGTTACCAGAAGAGTAAAAATATAATAATTCATAAATATAAATATAGTCAAAGAAATAAGCAAAACAGCTAATGAAATAATTCTCATAAGAGCATTCCCAACCATACTCATATAAAC
>JAZUOQ010000056.1:0-4515 GCA_045604775.1 Eubacteriales bacterium | reverse complement strand
AGAATCGTTGTTATGAAAGATGGCTTCATTCAGCAGGTTGATACTCCTCAGAATCTTTACAAATATCCTTGTAATATGTTCGTTGCAGGATTTATCGGTTCACCTCAGATGAATTTTGTTGAGGTTGATATCGTTGAAAAGTCTGGTGATATCTATATAGAGTTTAAGGGCAATTCGCTTAAACTTCCTATGTCTAAGGTTAACGATGATGTTAGATCATATGTTGGTAAGACGGTTGTTATGGGTATTCGTCCTGAGCATGTTCATGATGAAGAAAGATATCTTGAAGCTATGCCTGAATATATCATTAGTGCTGATGTTGAAGTTACAGAGCTTATGGGTGCTGAAACATTCCTCTACCTTGATGTTGATGGCGCTAAGTTTACAGCTAAGGTTGCTCCTACAACAACTGCAAAAGCTGATGAGAATATAAAGGTTGCTCTTAGCCTTGATTCAATCCATCTCTTTGACAAAGAAACTCAGAAAACAATTATTAACTAATTTGTTACTTAAGCTGCGTCAGAAAAGGCGCAGCTTTTTTTATATTGATGATGACAAATAAGAACAATAATTATAAAATATGGTAAAAATATTGCTAATTTTTCTTTGATTGTGCATAATTAACAAAAAAAATCTCTATTTACTGTTGAAATCGTAACGCATTTGTTATAAAATACAATATGTAATTAGTGATTTTGTATAGGGGGAAACCACAATGTCTAATAGATTTTTCCAGGGCGTTGTATATCAATTAAAAGACAGTATTGATAGAACTGTTGGTGTTCTTGATGAATATGGTACAGTTATTGCTTGTAGTGATTTAATCAAAATCGGTGAGAAGCATGATAATATCATACCTTCAATAAACGCTACTATGAATATTGTTAAGGATAACGGATATACATATAAACCAATTAGTCATAATCCCGGACTTGAATATATTGCTTTTGTTGAGGGCTCTGATGATGTTGCTGATAAATTTATTTCACTTGTAGTGATTGCGCTATCAAATATTAAGCAGTATTATGATGAGAAGTTTGATAAAAATAATTTTGTTAAAAATGTAATTTTAAATAATATTTTACCAGGTGATATTTTTATAAAAGCAAGAGAACTGCATTTTGAAACAGAAGCTTTTAGAGTTGCAATTTTAATTCGACTTTCAGATAAGAGTGATGTTTCTGCTTATGACATTTTACAAAGCCTTTTTCCCGATAAACAAAAGGATTTTATTATTAATGTAAATGAAACTGATTTGGTTCTTGTAAAAGAAGTAAAGGATACAAATGATAACAAGGATCTTGAGAAGTTGGCAAAGAGTATTGTTGACATAATAAGTTCTGAACTTTATATTAAAGCTTATGTTGGTATTGGTACTATCGTTGATAACATTCGCGATTTGCCTCGTTCTTTTAATGATGCACAAGTAGCTCTTGAAGTTGGAAAGGTATTTGATACAGAAAAATACATAATGACTTATGATAATCTCGGTATTGGTAGATTAATTTATCAGCTTCCCACTTCGCTTTGTGAAATGTTTTTATCAGAAATATTTAAAAAAGGTTCAATTGAATCTTTGGATTATGAAACACTTTTTACTATTCAAAAGTTTTTTGAAAATAATCTTAATGTTTCTGAAACATCAAGAAAGCTTTTTGTTCATAGAAATACTTTGGTATACAGACTTGAAAAGATTAGAAAACTAACAGGTCTTGATCTGCGTAGATTTGATCATGCAATTGTATTCAAAGTTGCTCTTATGGTTAAGAGATATCTTGTTTCAAATCCCACAAAATTTTAGTATAGCAGGCTTAATATGATATTATTTGATGATGTATATAAAAATTATCCGAACGGAACAAATGCTTTAAACGGTGTCAGTTTTCGTATTAACGATGGTGAGTTCGTGTTTATAATCGGACACAGTGGAGCCGGTAAAAGTACGCTTATAAAACTTCTTCTTCGTGAAGAAAAGCACACAAGCGGTAAAATAATAGTAAATGATTTTAAAATGAATAAGCTTAAATCAAGTAAAATACCTGCGTTGCGACGTAGTATGGGTGTTGTTTTTCAGGATTTTAGGCTTATTGAAAATATGACAGTTTATGAAAATGTTGCGTTTGCAATGAGGGTTATAGGTTGTTCTAATAAAGCAATCAGACGTCGCGTGCCCTATGTTCTTGGTATAGTAGGACTTGGTCATAAGTCAAAAAACTATCCTAATGAACTTTCCGGTGGTGAGCAACAACGAGTTGCATTAGCAAGGGCGCTTGTTAATAATCCTAAAACGATTATTGCTGATGAACCTACAGGTAATGTAGATCCTGCTCTTGCACGTGAGATTATGGAACTTCTGATTGAAATTAATAAAATGGGTACAACTGTTATGGTTATTACTCATGATAAAAATTTGGTTGATGATTTCAATAAGCGTGTTATTGCAATCAAAAACGGACAAATAATTAGCGATACAACAGGCGGTTACAGTTACAATGAACACAGGTAGTATAATATATTTTTTTAAAACTTCATTTAAAAGTATGTATAAAAATGCGTTGATGACAGCGGCGTCTGTTTTTGTTCTCATTGCATGTATGATTATAATTGGAACGGTTTTTCTCACTTCTGAAAATGTCATTAGTTTTATGGACAGGCTTGAGGATCAAAATGAGATAGTTGCTTTTATAAGTGATGATTATTCAGATGATAGCCTTTCAAGAGAAAATCTTTGTGAAAAAGTAAAAGCACTTAACGGTGTTGAATCAGTTGATTATGTCACTAAGGAACAGGCTTTTGCTGAGTATCGTGATGGTTTAGGTGAAAGCGGTGAGTATCTTGAAGGTTATGATGGTGAAGATAATCCACTTAGAAATGAACTTAGGATAAAAATCAATGATTTAACTTTATTTGAAAGTGTATCCTCTAAAGTTTCAGAAATGACTGAAATAGCCAATATACGTGACTCACAAGAAGTTGTTGATATGCTGTTATCTGTTAGAAATGTTTTGAGTATTCTTGGTGTATGGATAATGATAATACTCTCTTTAGTATCATTATTTATTATTTCTAACACGATAAAACTGGCAATGTATAACAGAAAAAATGAAATTAACATTATGAAGTATGTTGGTGCAACAAACGCATTTATCAGATTTCCGTTTGTTCTTGAAGGTATGTTAATTGGCATTGTCTCTACTCTTATTGCTCTTGGAATACAGTGGTGTTTGTATACTTATACTATTTTGCCTCTATTGCAAGATCTGTCATTTTTAAGCGAAAGCCTTGTGCCTTTTAATGAAATGTTAATAAGTATCATGATTATATTTGGCATTATAGGCTTGGTTGTGGGTACATTCGGAAGTGCAGTGTCTATTCGTAAATATTTAAAAGTCTGATTTACAGGTGTAATTTATGAAAAAATTTTATTCGATAATTGCGTTAATTTTAGTATTTTTAATGCTTGCATCTTTTTTGTCAGGAATTATTTTTACTAATTTTAGTGCTGAAGCTAGTTCGGTTTCAAGTATGCAGCAAGAACTTGATGAACTTGCTAAGGAAAAAGAAAAACTTGAAAAAGAATTAAATGTTATATCTGAAAAAAAAGAAGAGGAAATGGAGAAAAAGAATCTTATTGATGAGCAGATTAATGCTACACAATCTGAAATTAGCATTCTCAATAATATGATTTCTTCTCTTGATACGCAACTTGCAGATGCTGAATATCAACTCAATGAAGCAGAGGAGGAACTTGATAAGCAACTTGAATTAAGTAAGAATAGAATAAGAAGCGCATATGAGCAAGGTGAAGCCTCTTATCTAGAACTTCTTATAGGTGCTAAAAATCTTCATGACTTTATTTCAAAAATTGAAATTGTAAGCCAAATTACAAATAAAGATAAAGAAATAATTGCATCTGTTACCGAAAATAAAAAGGTTATTGAAACTAAGAAAAAAGAAATAGAAGATAATAAAGAAAAAAATGAAAAAGCGGTGTCTCAACTAGCCGCCAAGGAAAACTCCCTTGAAAAAAAACAAGCTCAAAGTGAAGCTCTAATTGATGAAATAAACAGCGATGAAGCAGCAACAAAGCGTGCTGTACAAAAAGCAGAGGCGGCTGAGGAAGCGTTGCAGGCTGAAATTCGTGCTGCGTTAGCTGCTGCAAGTGCGGCGGGAAACAATTCCTCACAAGTCGTTGATACAGGTGATTTTAGATGGCCCTTGGATTCAAGATACAATAATATAACAAGTGTTTTTGGTTATAGAACTCATCCTGTTACAGGTGTATATAAACTCCATACAGGTGTTGACATTGCAAGTTCAGGTATAAAGGGCTCTGCTATTTATGCAGCAAAGGGTGGAACTGTTATGAAAGCCGGATATAATAGGGGATATGGAAACTATATAGTTATTAATCATGGCGACGGTTATGCTACTCTCTATGGTCACGCAAGCTCATTGTGTGTCAGTGTTGGACAGGCTGTAGAAAAAGGAACTGTAATAGCTTATGTAGGTAGT
>JAZUOQ010000055.1:0-4895 GCA_045604775.1 Eubacteriales bacterium | reverse complement strand
GTTCGGTAAGATCTTTATCAACATCTTCAAGAGTCATACCGTATGCCTGTTCAAGCATATCCTCATAACTCATTCCATAATAGTTTTGAGCCTGTTCATCGTATGTTTTCAGAAGAATTTTCTTATATTTTTCAACTTCTTCTTCAGGATAATCATTAACTGTCGCATTTGATACGATTTTTTGCCAAATTTCAGACTCCATCTCATCAACAGCAGCCTGTTTATTAGACAATTCAACTTGTTCATTTACATATTTATTATATTCATCCACTGTTTCATAATCGGATATTTCCTGAACAAGTTCCGCAGTAAGTTCAGGATAAACTGTTTCCTTTATGGAATTTACTGTCGTTATAAACTGAACAGCCTTGCCATTAAGTTCCTCTTTACCATAATTTTCAGGAAAAGTAAGATCAAGTGTTACTGTTTCACCAACTTTTACACCTACCAAACCGGACTCAAACCCATCGATAAATGAATTACTACCGATTACAAGATCATAATCCTTTGCTGTGCCGCCTTCAAAAGCAACACCGTCCACAAGTCCTTCAAAATCAATGTTTACAGTGTCACCGTTTTCAACAGTTCCTTCTGTAATCTCCTTAACTTCACCATAGCCTTTTTCAGAAAGCGCTTTATTAATATAACTTGTAATACCCTCATCAGTTACTTGTGCAAGTTCATAAGTATACTCTATCCCAATATACTCACCAAGTGTTATATACTTTTCAAGGTTAAAATCAAACGGGCGGTTACCGCTTTCTTCTTTTTTACATCCGCATATGAGTGTGAGTGATAATACAACCAACACAATCACAGAAACTAATCTTTTCATTTTTTGACCTCTCAAAAATTTATAATGTAATATTATACAATAATAATTCACGTTTTACAATGGTCAAACCGAAATTTTAAAAATATTAATATCCGGAAATTTTTACAGTATTGATTTTTTTCGACAATTATATTAAAATGTAGAATAGATAATTTTACGCAAAGGAGGAGAGTGTTATAAAGATTTTTAAAACACTGCTTGTGCTCATACCCTGTCTTTTTATAGCAGTACTTGTTATTGTTGCGATACCCGAAAAAAACAAGTACGTAATAGATCTCGAGGGTGATCCTGATGCGTTTGATGAACCTACATATGTCACCAACTCGGAAATGAGTTTTTTCTATAAAAAGGATCAGCTCTCCACCTATCGTGAGCAAAATAAAGCAGAGGAAACAACTTATTTTAAAATGTCGGAGAATATTGTTACCACCGACTTTACGAAAGAAGAAATCAAGGTAGTTCCGGATATTGAAACAAGTTACACCGGCACACGTGACATTGTTGTATACAACAACCAGGTGTGTGAGATAGTGGGTAAATCAGATAAGGAATATTCTCTTAAAGGCGGCAGCGCCGTACCTGTCACAGAAGCGTTTGAAGTGATACTGTCAACAGATATACTGGGACGTACTGTAAGCACACCGCACGCAATAATAAAGGGTAATACTTACTATGCAGCATTTACCTCAAAGCTTGAGTCGATATATTTTACTTTTGATTCAGACAATGAGTTTGTAAGTATTATCGTAGGTAATTTGTCAGGACAGGTAAGTTATTCACTTCTTGATGAGAATTTAAAACCAATAACCAATGGTGTAAATAATTCCAAGTCCGAAATCGAAATACAATACAAAGGCAAAAAATCAGCACGATATTATCTCAAACTTACCGGTACATATTCCGAAAACCTTAAGCCTTTTTATGTAAAACTTCCCTCTGATAATAATGAGTGGATGTGGCAAATGATATATGAAGATATTGATACCGATATCACAGGAAGTTTTGATTACTATGGCGATGAGGACTTTTATGTGCTCCCTCCCCGCGTTACTGAAAATATGAACAAATCTGTAATGAATTTTACTCAGGCAGCACATCAAATGAATGTCGTTATTTACGATACTGATAAAAATGTTATCGGTCAGTACGTATATAACCCCGACAAGCCTGACCCTATATCAATGTACGGACTTACAAATGCATATGCGGTATCTATATATTCATATGACGGTAAAGCAAGCGGTTCCAGTTATACTTTTCGTTTTGAGCATACCGAAATACCTATCCTTGATATAGAATCGTACGGATTTGCTCTTTCACCGGAATTTTCGGACGACGAAAACTATTATACCGCAACAATATCTTCTATAAAAGAAAAAAAGATAACCGATGTTATGCATTCAACTCCAAACGCCGAAGTCACGATTACCGTTGAACAACAGTGCGGTTACAAAACATATACAACGCTTGGTAAAGATCTTGAGTTAGGTCTTGGCAGAAACACAGTAACACTGACTATAAAAGCAGGCGGTGTCACCCGCGATATTACCATTGTGATATCGGATAAAACATACGATTTGTCTTACGGATATATGCTCAAAAAGGATAACGGAATAACTGCGGGTACAAAAGTCCTCATTATAAGCAAGGATGAAAACAAAGGCGAAACACAGGTACAGCTTTGTTCGGGTAAGAGTGTCGGTGAATATAAGTGGGTTTCAAGTACAAATGTATTTTCAGGTTACATCGAAACTGCAATGCCAAGTGAATACAAGGATGCAATAGAAGCGCTTAGTGCCGAACATCCTGAGTGGAAATTCACATTTGTTAAAACAGGAAAAACACTTGAAAAATATATACAAACTCAAAAAGGCGAAGCTTCTTTAATAGAAAGCGGCGGAAAATGGGTGCAAGCGACCGAGGAACAAATTGAATACTACGCAAATCCTGCTAATTTCCTTACCGAACAGGGTATATTTATGTTTGAAAAACAAACATATGATGAAAGCACATATACTATCACAGGCGTTAAAAGCATATGGAACAACGATCTGTACTCCTCTTATATAATGGAAGCTGCCCGTTCAACCGGTCTATCTCCATATTTTATTGCGGCACGCGCAGGACTTGAGTCAGGATATGGCACAAGCAAGCTTGCAAAAGGAACAGTCGCAGGTTACGAGGGATATTACAATTTCTACGGCATCGGTGCAGAAGATTCAAACCCCAACCTTAAAGGTGCACAATATGCGAAATCAAAAAATTGGAATACCAAACGCCGTGCTGTTATTGAAGGCGCAGCCTGGGTCAAAAATCAATATATATCTTGTCTACAGTATAATGCCTATTTTATGAAGTTCTGTTTTATTCCTAACAGAGAATGGCATCAATATATGACTGATATACGCGCACCTTATAAGGATGCACAGAATTTTTATAAAGCACACGCAATGGGTGGTTCACTTAACAGCGCCATAGAATTTGTTATACCTGTATTTGAGTAATATTGCCTAAAAGTTTATATAAATTTTAGTTATTTTTATAGTCAATACAGAAAATTGATATTTGTATTGCAAATATAATATTAATATGATATTATACCTTCAACCTATAACGGAGCAGAAAGAAATGACAAAGATATTTAACACAGTCATTATACTTGTCGTGGGCATTATCGGGCTACTATGTGATAATGCTTTTTCAGGTTGTTTCAATTATAGGTCAGAAAGTATTGCCTAATAATTACCCAGAGGTCGGGTATGTATAGGCATACCGAATCAGATTAAAAGCCTGTGGTTGAAACAACAACCACAGGCTTAATTTTTTAGAAAAGGAGTTAGGAAATGGAACTTACAGGCGCACAGATAATTGTAGAAGCGCTTATTGATCAGGGTTGTGATACCGTATTCGGTTATCCGGGCGGACAGGTGCTTAACATTTATGATGAGCTTTATAAAAATTCCGACAGGATCAACCATATACTTACCGCTCACGAGCAGGGCGCATCACACGCCGCTGACGGCTACGCTCGTACCACAGGTAAAGTCGGCGTTGTCATTGCCACCTCCGGCCCCGGTGCAACAAACCTTGTAACAGGTATCGCTACTGCGTATCTGGATTCAACACCAATGGTTGCTATTACAGGAAACGTACCTGTGGACCTTATTGGACGTGACAGTTTTCAAGAGGTTGACATAATGGGTATCACCATACCCATTACTAAGCATAACTACATAGTAAAGGACATAAAAGATCTTGGGCCCACTATCAGAGAGGCGTTTGAAATTGCAAAATCAGGAAGACCGGGTCCCGTTCTTATTGATGTACCCAAAGATGTGCAAGTTGCAAAAACCGAATGGAACCCTATGGGTCCAAGCAATAAGAACCCCCTTACAAATGTAAAGGACAGCGATATTGAAACTGCAGTCAAAATGATAAACAATGCAAAGCGCCCGTACATTTACTGCGGCGGCGGTGTGGTTATGTCAGATGCATCGGCTGAACTTGTAAAATTTGCAGAAAAAATCGAATCACCCGTGGGTTGCAGTATGATGGGTCTTTCCGCCATTCCCACTTCACACAGATTGGCACTTGGTATGCAAGGTATGCACGGTCTTTTTGCATCTTCACGCGCGTGCGCTGAGTCCGACCTTATAATTGCCTGCGGTGTCCGTTTCAGCGACAGAGCCACAGGCAACAAGTCAAAGTTTGCTAAAAACGCTAAAATAATTCACATAGATATCGAGCCGGGGGTCAAATCAATTGTTCCAACAATCTCTTTACAATAACAGAATGCAAAAGTTTCAATTGATGTGCAACTTTCGTTGAACTCAACAGATGTGAGTTGCTTGAAATCACAGAATTGATATTGACCAACTTTTGTTATCTTTGTTCCATCTTTTCTCACAAAGTCTTCTGCTTTAAGTTCAGTTGTTAATTCATATTTATATTTTGTGTAAATATTTGAATATGTATCTTCTGCATTTCTGAAATAAACAATTGAGTTATATGTAGCATATTTTGGATTTGCCTTTTCGCCAAATGAAATATCAAGCCATTC
>JAZUOQ010000054.1:0-10964 GCA_045604775.1 Eubacteriales bacterium | reverse complement strand
TGCAGTTTTGAATTCATCAACACTTGTTGCAGCGGCAAGTTTTTCAGCTTTTGCCTTGGCATCTGCCTTAGCAGCGCTGATCTCATCATCAGTTGCGTTTGAAGCGTATGATGCAGAAAAACTGTAGGATATATAGTCAGCTTTTACGTATTTTTCTTTGTTTTCATTAAAATAGTTTTGCAAATCATCATCTGTGTACTCAAGAGCTTCTTCATAATCTGTGTAATAATTGGATGCAAATGTTGAGAACTCGATAGCACGGCGTACATCACTTTCGTTTATGCCTTCGCCAAACACACCGGATAGGTACTGGTCAAGCGATATGTTATTGGAATCGGCATATCCTTTAAAAGCATTCAGTGTCTCATCAATCTCAGCTTTGTCCTCGTCTGTAAGCTCTAGTCCGTCAGCCTTGGCTTTTTCAGCACAAAGCAGCAGATCGTTTATTTGAGCTTCTGTCTGTGTAAGGAAGTAATCAAACCAGGTGCCGTCACCGTATTCCTGATCCTTAAGATCAAGTGAAGTATCAAGACCGAACATTGACAGATTATCAGAGTATGTATCTGCAAATGAATAATATTGATTTTTGATATAATAAGTCATCATTGCATTGTCAATTTCGAAATTGTCTGATGACATTGCAACTGTGTTTCTTAAAAAATAGCCTGTGCTTGCAATTGTCGTATAAACTGCTATAACAACAACGCAAAGTGCCGCTAAAGCTGCAGCGCTTATTCCTATTATCTTGTTGATGCGTTGTTTGCGTTTTTTCTTAATTGCAATCTTTTTAAGTTCTTCTCTTTTTCCTGCGCGTGAATCGCGGGAGCGTTGTCCTTTTCCCATGGGTCATCCTCCATAAAATATGTTGTTTACATACTAATATAATTTTTGATACTTTTCAATTAACAAATTGTAAATTTAAGTACCAATAAATATGATATAATATCAGCATTTGTTGATATTATACCATAGTATTAATAGTAGGTCAATGCTAAATTAAATCTCAATTCACCGTCGCACATTCAGTTCAAGTTTCTGTAAAACAGAAAATGTTAAACGATCAAGTTTTCTTGTTATAATTCTCCCAAAAATTCTTTGATAATAGTTGCGGCATTATCTGCTGCTTTATGCATAAATGTAGGGTAATCGGTGTGAGCTGAACCGTCTGCTTCATCTGATATTGCACGAACGATAACAAACGGAGTTTTATTGACATAGCATACCTGACCAATAGCACCTGATTCCATATCACATACATCAGCTTGAAACTCGGATACAATAAATTCTTTTGTTTTGTTGTCTGCCACAAATTTATCACCGCTTGCAACAGTTCCGCTTTTGTATGTAAAATTCAAAGCATCTGCTATTTGTGCTATTTTGATTGCAGAATTTTTCTCACATTCAAATCTGATTTTGTTAATTCCCGATATAAGTCCTTTCGGGTCACCCAAGGGGGATGTGTCCATATCGTGCTGTAAAACAGCATCTGCTATTAATATATCACCGCAGTGCAGAGCGTTTGTAAGCGTTCCGCCTACACCTGTATTTATAATAAGCGATGGGTTAAAGTTTAATATCATTGCTTGTGTACACATCGCGGCGAATACTTTGCCTACTCCGCATACTGCAATCACAGCATCTTGTTCACATAATCTACCTGATGTAAATTCAATGCCTGCAATTATTTGTGTTTTGTAATCAGTCATTGCCTGTTTTAAAAGCTGAGCTTCTTTTGTCAGAGCACATATTATTCCGTTCATTTTAACCTCCGTAACTGAATGAACTGACATTCTCAAGCACGCGGAGATATTTTTCGCATTCCGATTTAGCATTTTTTAGTTCGAGTGAGCGATAGTTGCCGCACTCAATTGCCGATGCACCGAAAACATCACCGTTGTGCTCTATTATTTTTTTGAGAACCTCTTTTACTGTTTCAAAAACCAACTTCGCATTAACATTGCGGGTTAAAAGATAAAAACCTGTCTGACACCCCATTGGTCCGAAATAAATAACACTGTCAGATATAGAACTGTTTCTGATATAAGTTGCAAACATATGCTCAACAGTATGCATAGTTATATTATCCATAAAGTCATCACTGTTAGGCACTCTTGTTCGTAAATCATATGTCGTTATATCTCCGTCAATACGTGAAATATAAAACCCCTCTTTAAGTGTTGTGTGATCAACATCAAAGCTTGCAATTCTTTTCATATTATACCTCTTTACAAACATCAATAATATCTTTTGCACCTGAAAACTCGTACAGTTCTTTTAATGTAAGCTCTATGGCGCTGTTTGAACTACCACAGGCAGGGAATACCGTTTCAAATCTCTCAAGAGATTTATCAAGATAAATATCAACACCTTCGTTAACAGCAAATGGACAAACGCCGCCTACTGTATGACCGATAAGTGTTTGTGTTTCATCATGTGAAAGCATTTTTGCTTTTGTATGGAAGTGAGCTTTGTATTTTGGATTATCGATCTTAACATCTCCTGCGCAGACTATGAGAATACATTTGTCATTTACTTTAAAAGATATTGATTTAGCTATTCGTGCACCGTCAACCCCAAGCGCTTGAGCGGCCAGTTCAACTGTTGCACTTGAAAGTGCAGTTTCAATAATACGGTTATCTGCTCCAAACTGCTTTAAATACTCTCTTACTTTCTGTATTGACATTTTTTGCTCCTTGTTTTCTTTCAATTATACAATTGCCACAAACATATTTCAATACTTTTTAAAAACTCTTGATAAACTTAGGAGTTATTGGTATAATCGCTAAATGAGAGGTAATGAAATGAATAGACAATTAAAATCACTTATACTTTTGCTACTTACCGCAATGATATGGGGTTTTGCCTTTGTAGCACAACTTATCGGCGCGGATTATGTGGGTACTTTTACTTTTAACGGCATCCGTTTTTTACTTGGCGGTCTGTCGCTTTTTCCGGTTATATTTTTATTTGAAAAAAAAGCCTCTGATAAGGCTAAACTCAAAAGAACATTTTATGTGGGTATTCTTGCAGGTGTAATACTTTGCTCGGCATCTACGCTCCAGCAGTTTGGTATCGAAATTACGGGCAGTGCAGGTAAAGCCGGTTTTATTACAGGTTTATATATGGTGCTTGTACCCATTATAAGTATCTTTTTAAAAAAGAAAACCAATTTAAACTCTTGGCTCGGCGCATTTTTAGCACTTTTCGGTCTGTATCTGCTCTGCTTTACAGAAGGTTTTTCATCGGTTGGTGTGGGTGATGTTGTTTTACTAATCGGTTCTGTACTGTGGGCATTACATATAATCGTTATTGATAGATTTGTAAACGAAATATACTCACTTCGTTTCGCAATGACACAGTTTTTTGTGTCCGGTGTAATCAGCATTGTTTGTGCTTTGATTTTTGAGGATGTATCAATGGCATCTGTTCTTGATGCAAAATTCCCCATTCTTTATGCGGGTCTTATGTCGGTAGGTGTCGCGTATACATGTCAGATAATCGGTCAGAAATATGCCGATCCTACAATGGCATCCATTGTTCTTTCTACTGAGTCTGTTTTTTCTGCAGTTGGTGAAATGTTTGTTTTTGGTCTTATTCTTACAAACTATGATTATACACCGCTTACAGCGCGTGGTTATATTGGTTGTGCTGTTATTTTTTGCGGAATAATGCTTTCTCAGTTGAAATTTGATAGGGAGTCTTGATCTATGCCCTTTCTTGCTATTATAAAACATCATAGGGAGTTTTCGGGTATTCTTCTTAAATGCGGTTTTCCTGCCGTAGTGGAAATGATGATGACAACGATAGGTACACTACTTCTTTCAATGTTTGTTGGAAGAAGTGATGTAGGTGATCTTTATGCGTCATATATCCTTGCTTATAATGTTTTTAATGCTCTTCAATCGATTTTTAACGGACTGTTTGTTGGTATAACTGTAGTACTTGTACGCCATGGCTACCGCGAACACGACCGCCACGACAGCGTTGTAAGCGCATTTATGTGCTCTGTAATACTGTTCTCTGCTATTATGAGTTTGCTGTTCACAATATTTTCACGTGAGATAATAACTTTATTTTATGGTAGTGCAGAGGCTCACGTTATAGATGGTGCAGTGAATATGTTCCCGAGTTTTTGTCTTGCTCTTTTTATGCACCTTGTAATATTGGCATTTAATGCGTGTATGCGCGGTGTGTCAAATTTCAAGGTCCCATCTATTGCAATGATTATGATGAGTGTTCTTAGTGCATTTTTTGGCGCTTTGTTTGTTATGCATTTACAACTCGGTAAAAAGGGCATTATGCTTACAATGGTTATGTCAAGGGTAATTCCTCTCGTTTACATAATTATTGTTTGGCTTTGCGGAAAAAGCGGTGTCAAGCCGGCAGGCGCGCGTGTAAGCGATTTTCGTGAAACAGGTGACTCGGTCATTATCGGTAGTATGGCAATGCTTGAACAGGTAGGAATACAAGTATCATATCTTGTATTGCAGTCAATACTTGTAACAGTCAGTACTTACACAATGACAGGTTATCAGTCTGCAAATTCTGTTATAAACTTTATATATATGATTTCAGGCGGATTAAGTGTTACTTTAGTCACGGCCTGCGGTAAATATTATGCTGAGCGTAAGCTTAGAAAAACAAAAGCGTGCGCTTGGTATTTTACACTTGTTACGTATATAACAGCAGGCGCGGCAGCCATAGCTTGTATTCTGTTCCCCAAACCTATAATGTCTCTGTTTTTGAAACCCGGTGAGGCTTATAATATTTCTGTGAAGATGCTTCCGCTTATTGCTGTAACTATTTTTATTACTACATTTTTTCAGGTACTCCACGGTTTATTCAAGGCAATTGGCAATACGCGAATTACATTTATAATCGCGCTGGTCTGTACCATAGCCATCCGTCTTCCGTGTGCGTGGTTTTATATAATATATCTAAAACTCGACTATATCGGTATTTTCTTAACATTGTTAACAGATT
This sequence comes from Eubacteriales bacterium, assembly GCA_045604775.1. Taxonomy (GTDB): domain Bacteria; phylum Bacillota; class Clostridia; order Oscillospirales; family QAKW01; genus RGIG9041. Next base: position 5,981 of record JAZUOQ010000054.1, on the reverse strand, counting down.
ATATTTGCCGTGCATTATTTTATATAATAAAAACTTACAGATTGTTCAGAAAAACAAAACACTTACACGCCTAAAAGGACAAAGGAGAAGTCAAAAAATTGACTTCTCCTTTTATTTAGTTGAGTAATGCTCTGTCGTTGGCAAACTGTGTTCCGCTTGTTTCGCTGAATTTTGCCAAAAGATCATCGACAGTAAGCTTTTTCTTTTCTTCGCCGGAAACATCATATATAATTCTGCCTTCATACATCATAATAAGTCTGTTACCGTGCTCAATGGCATCTTTCATATTATGTGTTACCATCATTGCGGTAAGACCGTTATCTCTTATTATCTTGTCGGATATTTCAAGTACTTTTGCTGCGGTTTTAGGATCAAGCGCCGCCGTGTGTTCATCAAGGAGCAAAAGCTTTGGTTGTTTTAAAGTAGCCATAAGAAGAGTAAGTGCCTGTCTTTGTCCACCGGATAATAAACCGACTTTGGCAGTAAGCCTGTTTTCAAGACCAAGACCTAATGTTTCAAGCTTTTCTTTAAACATCTGACGTTCACCGTTTGAAATGCCCCAAGTTAAACCCCTTATTTTTCCGCGTCGGAGAGCAAGAGCCATATTGTGTTCGATATTCATATCTGCCGCGGTTCCCATCATAGGATCCTGAAATACGCGTCCGAGATATTTAGCGCGTTTAAATTCAGGAGTATTTGTAACATCAATACCGTCTATAAGTATTTTGCCGTCGTCCGGCTTCCATATACCTGCAACAGCATTAAGCATAGTACTTTTGCCGGCACCGTTACCACCGATAACAGTGACAAAATCTCCTTTGTTAAGTTTTAAATTAAGATTGTTTAAAGCTACTTTTTCGTTTACAGTGCCCGGATTAAATATTTTTTGTATATTCTGTATTTCAAGCATGTTTTTTTCCTCCTTTTTTCTTTGCGGAGAAATATACTGATTTCCAATATGGGAATGCAAGGAAAATTGCAACCACAAAAGCAGACAGTAGTTTAAGAAGGTCAGGATCAAGTCCTACACCAATAACTGTTTGGTAAACAACATAGTATATAATACCGCCGAATGCGACACCTAACAGCGTCAGAGCAAAATTTTTGAATAACTTGCCAAACAGTGCGCGTCCGATTATTATTGCGGCAAGACCGATAACGATAGCGCCTCTGCCCATATTGATTTCTGCAAAGCCCTGATACTGTGCGAGCATAGCACCGGATAATGCAACAACACCGTTTGAAAGCATAAGTCCAAGCACGGTATTAAATTTAGTGTTAATGCCTTGTGCACGGCTCATATTAAGATTAGAACCCGTTGCACGTATTGAACAACCGAGTTCTGTTCCGAAAAACCAGTATAAAATAGCAATAAGAATTATAACAACAATAAATGAAATAAGTATTGCGTTTTCATAAAATGGTACATTTTTAATATTTCTTAATGAAACCAAAAGATTATATTTAGAAGGGTTTACTGCCTGATTTGCTTTGCCCATAATTTTCAGATTGATAGAATATAGTGCCAGTTGAGTTAAGATACCTGATAATATTGCGGGTATGCCCATACAAGTATGAAGAATGCCTGTTACAAAGCCGGCTAACAAACCAGCTATGAACGCAAGTGACATCGCGACAGGTATACTATAACCGTTTATTATCATCATTACGCAAACTGCACCGCCTGTGCAGATAGAACCGTCAACGGTAAGGTCGGCAATATCAAGAATACTATATGTAATGTATAATCCAATTGCCATAATACCCCATATAAGACCTTGTGCAACCGCACCCGGCATACTGTTGAGTATGTTAATTAACATTTTTGAGAACTCCTTTAAAACACAAAAATCGAGTTGTAACGGCGCCAAAGCCGTTACAACCCGTAAATTTTCAAATCTTAGCCTTCAATAGCAACATAGTCGGTGGGGATTGTAATGCCAAGCTCATCACAGATGGTTTTGTTGTACTTTTTCTGATAATTCTCATCGTATTCAATGGCCATTGTAGATATATCTTTGCCTTCTGCAAGAATTTCAGCAGCCATTTCACCGGTTTTTTTACCGAGTTCATAATAGCTTATTGAAAGAGTAGCAATACCACAGCCTTTACATATACGTTCTTCCCCTGCAATTACCGGAACTTTTGCAGGACGGCAGATGCCATCAATAATCTCGGTTGCGGATGCTACTGTATTATCAGTAGGTACGTATATAACATCACTTGACTGACTTGCAGTTGTTGTGACAGCTGCAATATCGTTCGTATCAGCGAATGAATACTCTGTACAGGTAAGACCTTTGTCTTCGAGATACTCTTTAACTACTTTTACCTGATATGTAGAGTTGGGTTCACCTGAGCAGTAAAGAAGACCTACATTTTTTGCTTCAGGGCAAAGCTCAATTAGCATATCAGCCTGCTTTGTAAGAGGTGCAAGGTCTGAAGTGCCCGAAATGTTACCGCCTACAGTACCGCCGAAATTGTTTATACCAAGTGCAACACCGTATTCTGTTACTGATGTACCAAGTATAGGAATTTCAGTTGTTGCAGCAACAGCAGCCTGAAGGGCGGGCGTTGCATTAGCCATAATAAGATCAACTTCTTTTGATACAAAACTGTTAACAATAGTAGCGCATACAGCCGAGTCATTTGATGCATTCTGTTCATCAAAAATAACTTTGTCTTCGCCTAACTTTGCAACAAGTGCGTCTTTAAAACCTTGTGTAGCAGCATCAAGCGCGTCGTGCTGAACAAGCTGGCATATACCTACCGTATATGCATCACTGTTTGTCTCACATGAGGTGAATGAGAACATTGTGGTGCAGAGCATTACTAAAACTACAACTGCAGTAATTATTCTTTTGATTTTCATAATTCTTTCTCCATTATATAAATTTTGCGATAAAAGCACTTTAGCGTAGTAACGCGTTACCTTAATATCGTGTTGATGTAAGTTTATCACTATATTATTTCGCTGTCAATAGAAAAAGTTAAAAAACTGACGATTATTTAATAAATTTCTCTATTTTTGACATAAGACCGATTTTGTCCGGTGTGTAAGCGGGTAACTGCAAAATATCGTGACCGGGGAAGCAGTTACCTTCGATTATTTGGACGCTGTCACTGGAAAAAGCGATATCCCAGCCTACATATCCCACCTGATTTAAAACTTTAGCAGCATTAGTAACAGTCTCAATGGCTTTGTCCCATAAAGGAAGTGTAAACCCAACAATATCAGCGTTTGTATAAGGATGTTTTGTAAACTGCGCTCCTGTTTTATCGGCAGCAGGTAATGCAATGCTGCCGGTTTTGATATCAAGCATCGCCGCCATACCGCCGCTGTTAAGATTGTCGACAAATTTACCGTTGTTTCCTATTCTCAGAAAAGCAAATACCGGTGTAACTATGCCGTCTTTGTATATAGTGACAATACGTGCAGTGTTAATTGCTAAAGGATAAATTGCATTTAAAGCGTCGTGCTGTATTATGACTTCTTCAATAATACCGTTAGGTTTAGCTTTAAACTCATCAAAGAGTTGCTTATACGATGTGCTTTCAAAATTAATTTTTTCAATACCTCTTCCGCAGGTTCCGTCTATTGGCTTATATATAAAACATGTTTTATTTTTGCAGAAATCACAAAATGCATCATATTCCATATTGCTTGTTGCAAGCCAATCGCGGTTTATAAATTTTGAAAAAGTATTGTTAAATTCAGCTTTATTATCAAAAATGTACATATGCTTTTTGCTATTGTATTTTTTCACAAGAGCATTGTTTACACCGCGTGTTATATAAGTTTTTCTTTGTTTACTGTTCAAATTATAAAATTCAAATAAATCATAATCCAGCGGTCCTGCACCGTACTTGATACCGCAAATTATCATATCAAAGAAGATTATAACGGGACTTTTACCTGATTTTTTTGAAACTCTTTTTATATCAGAACCCACTCGTTTAAAGTTCATTCCCAAAAGTCTTTTTACAGCGTACCCTATGTTCATACCATTTATTCCTTTAATATATTTTTAAATATTATATTTTGATATTTCGTAAATGTCAAGGTTGATAAATATATACTTGACTTTATAAATATGATTATATATAATATAACAGAATTCGAGATTTTCCGGCGACTGACGGATTTGTGGGCTACCACAGTGGAACCGGAAACTTAAAAGCCGACCGTCTGGGCAGTCCTTTCCCACAGGATAGGACTGCCTTTTTTGTAAAATTTGGAGGTAAATATGAAAAAAGTAGGAATTTTAATGGGTTCTGACAGTGACCTTCCCGTTGTGGAAAAAGCAATCGATACGCTTAAAGAATACGGTGTACCGTTTGAGGTGCATGTATATTCAGCGCACAGAACACCTAATGAGGCGCATGAATTTTCAAGCACTGCCCGTGAAAAAGGCTTTGGGGCAATAATTGCTGCAGCAGGTAAAGCTGCTCATCTTGCAGGTGCCGTTGCCGCAAATACAACTCTTCCTGTTATCGGTATTCCTGTAAAGGCTTCTGTTCTTGACGGTATGGATGCTCTTCTTTCAACCGTTCAAATGCCTGCAGGCATTCCGGTTGCAACAGTTGCAATTGACGGTGCAGTAAATGCTGCTTTGCTTGCTATCCAGATACTTGCGGTAGAAGATGGAATGCTTGCGCAAAAACTTGCAGATAAACGTGCTTGCGCAACTCAAAATGTGCTTGCGGCAAATAAGCGTGTTTCAGATATGTTTAATAATTAAAAAGTGAGGATATAAAAATGGAAAAAAGTTATAGTGAAAGCTATAAGGCTGCCGGTGTTGATATAACTGCCGGCTACAAAGCAGTTGAGCTAATGAAAAAACATATTGCTCGTACTGTAACTGATGGTGCAAATTCTGACATCGGCGGTTTCGGCGGTCTTTTCTCGCTTGATATAAGCGCTACTCCCAATCCCGTACTTGTAAGCGGTACAGACGGTGTCGGTACCAAACTAAAACTTGCTTTTCTTATGGACAAGCATGACACTGTCGGTATAGACTGTGTTGCAATGTGTGTTAATGATATAATTTGTTGTGGTGCAAAACCCCTTTTCTTCCTGGATTATATTGCTTGCGGTAAAAATGTACCCGAAAAAATTGCAGACATTGTTTCGGGAATTGCAGAGGGCTGTGTTCAGTCAGGTGCTGCACTTATAGGCGGTGAAACTGCTGAAATGCCCGGCTTCTATCCTGTAGATGAATATGATCTTGCAGGCTTTTCAGTCGGTGTTGTAGACAAGACAAAAATTCTTGATAACAGCAAAATGCAGTCGGGCGATGTAATTGTAGGTCTTCGTTCAAGCGGCGTTCATTCAAATGGTTTTTCTTTGGTCAGAAAAGTTTTTGATATTGAAAATGCAGATATAAAAACACCGCTGACAGAGCTTGATGGTAAATCGCTGGGCGAAACTCTTCTTACTCCAACCCGTATTTATGTTAAACCTATGCTTGAACTTTTCTCAAAAGTAACAGTCAAAGGTGTTTCCCATATTACAGGCGGTGGCTTTTATGAAAATGTTCCGCGCTCTATTCCCAAGAGCCTTGGCGCAAAGATACAGAAAAGTGCTGTACCTGTTCTCCCTATATTTGATCTTATTCAGAAAACAGGCGATATAGATGAACGCGATATGTTTAATACCTTCAATATGGGTATCGGTATGATTGCTATTGTTGCAAAAGAGGATGTTGATACTGCACTTGCAACCTTAAAATCAGCAGGCGAGGATGCTGTTGTGCTCGGCGAAATAACCGATAGTGAGGGCGTTTGCTTATGTTAGGCAAAACCCGTGTTGCCGTTCTCGTTTCGGGCGGTGGTACCAATCTTCAGGCTATAATCGATGCCCAGCAAAATGGCATTATAAAAAGCGGTGAGGTTTGTGTCGTTATATCCAACAATGCGGATGCATATGCACTTACACGTGCGAAAAATGCAGGTATTGACACACGTGTTATCACGCGTAC
>JAZUOQ010000053.1:0-5829 GCA_045604775.1 Eubacteriales bacterium | reverse complement strand
ATATTGAGGATCATTTTGCACGACTTAATACTGCATTAACACGCGGTAAGGCTATTGTAAAAATAGGTGTTATTCATCCAATTGAAAGCTATTGGATAATGACAGGACCTAATTCGCAAAATTCTTTACAGGTAGAAGCCCTTGAGAATGGCTTTGCATCTGTTACAGATTGGCTTTTGAAAAGCCATCTGGATTTTGATTATATATGTGAATCCACAATACCTCAGAATGAGGATAAAAATGTACCCGGTAAAATAGGTGAAATGAAGTATGATGCAATTGTTGTGCCGGGCTGCCTTACTTTGCGTAAAACTACAGTAGATTATCTTGATAAGTTTATTAAATCTGGCGGAAAGGTAATTTTTATGGGCAATTGCCCTGAGTATATTGATGGAGTTATAAATAATGGATGTACAGCACTTTATAATAGTTCTGTACGTATCGGTTTTGACAAAGCCTCTCTTTCAAATGCTCTTAACAGTGTACGTTGTATCAGTATAAATACCTCTTCGGGTAAAATCGCTTCGCAGTATCTGTATAACTACAGACAGGATACAGATTGCCGCTGGCTTTTCATAGCACGCTCAAAAGACCCTGATCAGCGCGATGTACTTAAAAGTGAGGAAATAACAATTACTGTTAACGGAGAATATATTCCTGTAAGATTTGATACTCTTTCGGGTGAAATAAAACCAATGCGGTATGAATATAAAAACGGTAATACTGTTATTTATAAAGTGATGGAGGCTTATGACAGTCTTTTAATACGTCTTGCTCATATTGAACCGGAAGAAGTTTCAAAAACAGAATATGAGATTGTCAGAGAATATGATATAAAAAGATGTGTGAATTATTCACTTAGTGAGCCCAATGTTCTTCTTCTTGACCGTGCCGATTATGCCTTTGATGATGGGGATTGGAGAGGTGAAGAAGATTTATTGCAAGCAACGCGTGTATTCAGAAAACATCTCGGTTTTACATCTGATTTACCACAACCGTATATTATTGAACAAAAACCTGCAGAGCACTGTATGCATATACGCTTTGAAATTGAAAGCGAGATAGAATATGAGGGTGCGCTTTTAGCTATTGAAGAAGCCAGAAATGTAAATATAACTTTTAACAATCATAAGATAACCTCGGAACCTGTTGGATACTTTACCGACGAATCAATAGAAACAGTACCTTTGACTAAAATAAAAAAAGGTATAAATCATCTTCAAATAGATATCCCATTCGGCGGAAGAACTTGTGTTGAATGGTGCTATATATTAGGTGATTTCGGTGTGCGTGTTATGGGTTGTGAAAAGATAATAACAACCAAATATGAAAAAATAGGTTTTGGGGATGTTTCAACTCAGGGTCTTGCATTTTATGGTGCAAATGTAACTTATCATTTCAATGTAGATATGGAATCTGATGGTGTTCTTGAAATCAAAGCGTCAAATTACCGTGGCTCATTAATAGGTGTGGAAATTGACGGTGACAATGCAGGCAGAATAGTTTTTCCTCCATATAAACTGATGATTGAAAATGTAAAAAAAGGTACACATCATATAAGTCTTACCGTATTTGGAAACAGACATAATAGTTTTGGTGCACTTCACCTTGTAAATGAAAAGCATAATTGGTTTGGCCCTGGTGCATGGTATACAACAGGCCCTGATTATTGTTATGAGTATAAATTAAAAAGTTTTGGTATTCTCAAAAGTCCTATTATTAAGATTTTACGGGAGAAAAAATAATGTTGTACAAAAAAAACGATACTAAAACACTTGATTTAAATTTGTTTAAAAACCCCACTTCAGAATATAGGGGTACACCTTTTTGGTCTTGGAACTGTAAACTTGATAAAGGGCAGCTTATGCGTCAGATTGAACATTTGCGAGATATGGGATTTGGCGGGTTTCATATACACTCGCGCACAGGCCTTGCAACCGAATATTTAAGTGACGAGTTTATGGATATGGTTACCGCCTGTTGTGATAAGGCTGAGACGGAAAATATGCTTGCTTGGCTTTATGATGAGGATAGATGGTCTTCAGGTGCTGCCGGCGGTAAAGTTACAAAAACAAAAAAATTCCGTCGAAAACGCTTAAAAATGTTTACAGAGGATAAAGGGTGGAATACACCCAAAGAAGAAGCTATCGAAAGCGGACTTCCGTACCTTCTTTCCTGTTATGATATATTGCTTGATAATGAAGGCTATCTTGAAAGTTATTCACGAATAGGAATACAAGATACCGCTAAGGGTATAAAATGGTATGCTTATTGCATTAATGAAAAAGAGGACGCGTGGTTTAACTATCAGACCTACTTTGATGCGATGGACAAAGAGGCGGTCGCAGAATTTATAAATGTAACACATGAACGTTACAAAGAGGTTATAGGTGAGCGTTTTGATAGATCTGTTCCGGCTATATTTACTGATGAGCCTAATGCTGATCATGAAAAGATAGTACGTATACCAACACCCGAGTATAAGGGTGAGATAAAACGTGCATGGACACGGTTTTATGAAAAAGAGTTTAAAAAGTTATACGGTGAGGATGTTTTAGATACACTTCCTGAACTTATTTGGAACAAAAAAGACGGTAGTGATTCTTTAGTTAAATATAAACATTTTAATTTCATCGCAAAACAGTTTTCTGAAAATTTCAGTAAACAAATAGGGGATTGGTGTGATAAAAACGGTATAGCATTTACAGGCCATTTGCTTCGTGAGCCAAAACTTGAACTCCAATCTATAACCTGTGGTGAAGTGATGCGTAACTATGGTTATTTCGGTATACCCGGTATAGATATACTTTGCAATATGCGTGAGTTTACTACTGCAAAGCAAACGCAGTCCGCCGTTCATCAGTACGGTAAAGAAGGAATGCTTTCAGAACTTTACGGTGTTACTAACTGGGACTTCGATTTTCGCGGTCATAAACTGCAGGGCGATTGGCAGGCTGCACTCGGTGTAAGTGTTCGCGTACCGCATCTTGCGTGGGTATCAATGAAGGGTGAAGCAAAGCGTGATTATCCCGCCGCTATAGGTTATCAGTCACCATGGTATAAGGAATATTCATATATTGAAGACCATTTTGCGCGGGTCAACACTGTACTTACACGTGGAAAACCCATAATTAATATTGGTGTTATTCATCCTATAGAGAGCTTTTGGATAATATCCGGACCTAATTCACAATGTTCAACTAAAATAACATCTCTTGAAAATAACTTTAGAAATATTACATCTTGGTTGCTTGAAAGTCATCTTGACTTTAACTTTATTTGTGAGTCTACTATTCCATCACTTGAAGACAAAAATAACCCCGGCACAATCGGCAAAATGCACTATGATACAATTGTTGTGCCAGGTTGTCTTAATCTTCGCAATACAACCGTTGATTATCTTGAAAATTTTGTAAAAGCCGGCGGTAAGGTTATATTTATGGGAGAATGCCCGACCCATATCGACGGTAAAAAATCAAAAGGTGCTATACAGTTGTTTGAAAAATCAATTTGCATTGGTTTTGATAAAGCATCCGTAAACAGTGCGCTTGCTGATAACAGAGAGGTCGAGATACTTTTGGATAACGGTTTTCAAGCAGATGAATTTATTTATAATTACAGACAGGATAATAATTGTCGATGGTTGTTTGTTGCACGCAGTAAGGATCCCGGTATAGTTCTCAATGATAGTAGTAATCGTTGTGCGCAAAAGGATGTTGTAGAAGTATCTGTCAGAAATACAGTGATTACAGTAAAAGGTAAGTTTATACCAACTGAATATAACACGATAAGTGGTGAAATTGTTGATATTGAATATGAATATATAAACGGAAACACTGTTATTAAAAAGGCTCTCAACGGCTTTGATAGTTTGCTTCTTTGTCTTTCAAACGAAAAGGTTGATACAACGCAAAATATAAAAGAATATGATATTGTAAATGAATTTGATATTAAAAAGCCTGTGGACTATATTTTAAGCGAACCTAATGTATTGCTTTTAGATCGTGCGGAATATGCTTATGATAACGGTGAATGGCAACCTGAAGAAGAGGTACTTCGTATCTCTGAAAACTTCAGAAAGTTTGTTGGTTTTCGCTCTAACCAGACTCAGCCGTATGCAATTGAACTTCAGCCTGCAAAGAATATTGTTCATCTGCGGTATACTTTTGAAAGCGAGATAGTGGTAAATAATGCGCTTCTTGCAATAGAGGATGCAGATGTTATTAATATCACTTTCAACGGAAAACCGATAGAAAAAGAAATAACAGGTTATTTTACCGATGAATCTATTGCAACCATAAAACTTCCGAGTTTGTGTGTCGGAAAGAATATAATAGAGGTTGATATGCCGTTTAACGAGCGCACCAATATTGAGTGGTGTTACATCCTGGGTGATTTCGGTGTTAGGCTTATGGGTTGTTATGCTGTTATAACAAATAAGCAGACCAAACTCGGTTTTAGTGATATAACTGATCAAGGCTTTCCGTTCTACAGTGCAAATATAACATATAATTTTGATGTAGATATGGAAACAGACGGTGCTATTGAAATAAATGCGTCTTACTATCGCGGCTCACTTATAGGAGTTTCACTTGATGGTGAGCGGGTGGACAGAATAGTTCTTCCACCGTATAATACGCTAATTGAAAATGTAAAAAAAGGAAAACATACCGTATCATTAACTCTTTTCGGTAACAGGCATAACAGTTTTGGTGCCCTTCATCTTGTAAACGAAGGGGAAAAATGGTTTGGTCCTGATGCTTGGCATACAAGCGGTACTAACTGGTGCTACGAATATCGCCTACGCCCGCTAGGTATTCTTAAAAGTCCGGTTATTAAAATACTAAAAAAGAATAAAAAAGCTTCCCACTAATGCTATTTCTTATAAGGATGATAAAAACCTCGATGAAATTCATCGAGGTTTTTGCTTTTTTATTATGCATCAATTCTGTTCATTCTGTTTTTGTAACTGTTTACAGTGTATGATTTACCAAGCTCAGTAAGATGTGCTTCGCAGTCGTCTGCTGTTTTGTCTTCTCTTGCAGCAGTTTTCCAAGCAATATCGCCCGTGCTTTCAAAGTACATTATATGAGCACCGTTGTCAGTTTCAACAATTTCGACATCTCCGGGTTTTCTGGTTTCGTCATAACACCAATTAATGAATTCTTCAGGATACTTTGAAGTGTCTTTTGTAATATTCTCATAAAGACCTTCATTTGCTTTGACGTTTACATCATCACTGCTTTCAATTGCAAGTTCTGAAAAATATTCTGCAGTAAGAGTGCCTGAAGTTTTGTATTTTTCAAGAATATTGTTTGCTTCTGTGCGTGCACTCTCAATATCACCGTGTGATTCTGTTGAGAAGAGAATGTGTCTGGCGTTTACTGATTTGTAATCGTCGTAGTATTGCGGTGTTGCAAGGATGTATGCAGTATAGGTGAAAGTAGTTGCATCATCTGCCGGCAATTCAATATAAGTATCGCCGACTTTTCTTTCGGTATTAAACATCCAAATACCAACTTCGTCTTTTTCATCTTCAGTGTAATACTTTGTAGCTTGTGCTGTTTCCATATCTTTTTTCACATCAGCCGCGATTTGTTCTTCAACAGTGAGTTGTTCTTCGGACTCATTTTTTGTTTCTGTTTTAGAGTGTTTTTCGGTATACACTTCTGTCAAATGTGTTTCAAGTGCAGTTTTGAATTCATCAACACTTGTTGCAGCGGCAAGTTTTTCAGCTTTTGCCTTGGCATCTGCCTTAGCAGCGCTGATCTCATCATCAGTTGCGTTTGAAGCGTATGATGCAGAAAAACTGTAGGATATATAGTCAGC
>JAZUOQ010000052.1:0-8403 GCA_045604775.1 Eubacteriales bacterium | reverse complement strand
AGTTCCGCCTGTTTCAAGACCAAATTCTGCTAGATATTGACACAAAGGTTCAATATTATCATAAGATACTCCCTGAATTTCAAATGTCATTCGAGAAGTAAGCGTGATTTCACCACTACCAAATATCTCAGCAGCATCAGCAATTGCTTTCGCTTCTGTGGCGGTGATTTTACCGTTGCGGGTGATTACACGCGCATTAAATTTATTTGCAGCACGCTTATCTTTTAAAAAGCCCATTCCCTTTGCAATAGTTATTTGTTCATTATTAGGTATTGTACTTTCCTTATTCATAATACTCCTCTTTAATATGTATCATTAATGATTTTTAATAGAGCAGTGCATCCATTTAAAACATCTGTATAAGTATCATCAAAATTACCGGTATACCACGGATCTGCTATATCACCATCACTACCTGCAAAATAAAGAAGCTTATATACCTTACCGTCAGGATCACCACCTGCAATATTAAGAATATTTCTTATATTCATACTGTCCATACCAATAATATAATCATACTTGTTATAGTCTGATCTTGTCATACGAACAGCACGTTTGCCATCAACATTAATTCCATACTTGGCAAGTTTGTTTCTTGTGCCATAATGTACAGGGTTTCCTATCTCCTCGTTACTTGTAGCAGCCGATGAAACGTATATGTTTGTTTCGTTCTTTTTGGCCAAATCTTTCATTACAAACTCAGCCATAGGCGAGCGACATATATTCCCGTGGCATACAAATAGTATTTTAATCATTTATTACCTCGTACAATTTGCCAAGCATCTACAAGTCTTTCCAACGACCAAGCAGCATTTGCCGGAGAAGTAGATGGCAGACACACAGCATCCTTATTAATTGTATTTTTTATATATTTATTAAAATATTTTTCTGCAGTTTTTCCATTTAAAAAAATATGTTTTATAGGTGCCGAATTCAATATTACTGTCAAATCGTTCGTAGTAACATTTTTTAATGAACTATCAGAACTTCCCGTGATTTCACATGTTGAAATCACGTCCCACAACGCAATATTATGCCGCAATAAAAAATCGCGTTTTTCCTGTATAGAAACCGGAACATCAGAATCAAAAACTGCGGAAATTACTTTCCAAAATCGGTTTTGAGGATGACCATAAAAAAACATTTGTTCGCGAGATTTTACCGATGGAAAACTACCGAGAATGAGTATGTTTGAATTTTCATTAAACAACGGTTCGAACGGATGAACTATCATAAAATTTCACCTTAATTATAGCAGTTAAATAAATGTTTTTCAATAATATAATAAAAAGTCCGGAATAACCGGACTTTTAAAATTTGGAATTATTATTCCTCGCAATTGCACTCACAGTTATCGCAGTCAGAAAGATCAAACTCAAGTTCTTCATTGCAATTGGGGCAGTTAAGTTCACCCTTGTGAGCTGTTTCATCATCTACACAAAATTCCTCTCCGCAATTAGGACAGATAACTGAATAAAAATCATCTTCACCATCACAGTCGCAATCGCATTCTTCATCAAGATAATCTTCAACAGCTTCAAGGTCTTCATCAATTTCACCAATATACTCATCAAGTTCTGTGATGTAATCATCCATATCCTCAACGGTTGCAGCCATCTCATCAAGAACATCAACCATTTCTGCAACTATTTTTGTAACAGGATCTTTTTCATCAAGATTAAGACCTTCCATAAGACCTCTAATATAAGCTACTCTTTCAAGTAAAGTCATAACTTTAATCTCCTTTATTATGCTCTTTCCATGTATTCGCCGGTTCTTGTATCAATTCTGATTTTCTCACCCTGATTAATGAAAATCGGAACCTTAATAACAGCGCCCGTTTCAAGAGTTGCGGGTTTTGTAACATTTGTTGCAGTATCGCCTCTTACACCTGGTTCGGTATCAACAACCTCAAGTTCAACAAAGAGAGGTGGTTCAACACCGAAAACATTACCTTTATAAGACATAATTTTAACAACGTCATTTTCTTTTACAAACTTAAAGTTATCACCTAGTTTGTCAGCGTTAAGTGGAAGCTGCTCATATGTCTCACTATCCATAAAATAGTAAAGTTCACCGTCATTATACAAATACTCATATTCTTTTCTTTCGACATATGCGTTTTCAAATTTATCTGTAGGGTTGAAAGATTTTTCAACAACAGCACCTGTAATAACATTCTTAAACTTTGTTCTTACAAAAGCAGCACCTTTACCGGGTTTTACGTGCTGAAACTCAACTACCTGATAGACCTGTCCATCCATATCAAACGTAACGCCGTTTCTAAAATCACCTGCTGTAATCATAAAAAAATTACCTCCAATATATTCTGTGTTATATTTTACAACACTATTCTTACATTTTCAAGTGTTATTTACCAATTTAGTTAATTAAACCAGTGTATTCCCCTTTGTTTTTAAAAAAGTATTCTTCATATAAAGCGCATCTTTAGACATTGTGCCTGCGCTTTCGCAAATTATAATCGGATTTAAAGCGCGCTTTGCAATAACTTGAGCAAACGGTTCAAAATTAGGACCATAAACTGTATCCTCAAAAGTCAGATGTTTTTTCTCACCACCTGTAGAAAATTCAATTTTTGAAAAGTGAGCATGAAAATTCTGAGCACGAAAACTTCCTAGTTTGTTTTCAATTTTATCAATCACCGTTTCAAAATCGTTTGTTTTAAATAAACATCCCTGTTCCCTTGCATTCAGATGACCAAAATCAATTGTGGGAATAATACGATCATCTATCGAACAAAGTTCAAGAACTTCGTCAAGCGTACCCAATTGATTTATTTTCCCCATTGTTTCCGGACAAAGTGCGATATCGGAATAACCGTTATTATCCATAGCGTCAATGGCAAGTTTCATTGTATCAATTGCGAGTTCAAGAGCTTGTTCGCGTGACATTTTCGAACAAGAACCGCTGTGTATCACTATCCGTTTGGCACCTGTTATTTTAGCAAGATGAGCACTTTGTAAAATATAATTAAGACTGTTCAGTCTCTTTACTTTATCAATACTTGACATTGAAATGTAATACGGTGCATGAACCGAAAGTGTAATATTATATTTTTTTGCACCTTCACACAATTTCTGAGCAGCGGCATCTCCCATTTTTACGCCTCTACCGCATTGTATTTCATATGCATCAAGTCCGACTTTAGATAAAAATTCCGGGATTTGAAAAGTATTCTTATATCCCTGTGAATAAAACATTTCACAGTTTCCACCGGGGCCAAATTTAACCATTATTTTTTGTATCCTTTCTGCGCTTAGCCTTAATAACAGGTTTTTCTAAAGCTCGCTTTAATTTAAAGGTAAAAGTTTCTTTAGTATCAATAATATCCACCATAACAGAAGTCATACCTAAAATATTTGCACCAAGTGTATCAGTGTATACCTGATCGCCCACAAGCATAACGTCTTTACACTTAAGACCCATTCTGACTGTGAGTTTAAGGAGACTAAACGGTAAAGGCTTACATGCACGCCAAATATAATCAACATCTAGATTTTTACAAAACCTTGAAACACGCGCATAATTATTATTTGATGCAATAGCAACCTTAATACCTTGATCTTTAAGTTGCGAGATAAAAGCACATACATCATCTGTCGGTTCAGCTACTGTAAAGCCGACAAGTGTATTATCAATATCAAATATGATA
This sequence comes from Eubacteriales bacterium, assembly GCA_045604775.1. Lineage (GTDB taxonomy): Bacteria > Bacillota > Clostridia > Oscillospirales > QAKW01 > RGIG9041. Next base: position 4,730 of record JAZUOQ010000052.1, on the reverse strand, counting down.
CCTTTTATATTATTTTCTTTAAGTAATTTTTCATTAATATCGAAAATACTTTTGATTAAATAGTTTGGTAACAGCATTGTACACTCCGTTATTATGATTTTATATTATATAATAAAAGCCAATGAATTTCAATTATTTTATTGATTGTATGTAAAAAACATAGTATAATGTAATAAATTTAGATGAAAGGTGGCGAAAAATTGAAATTTTTCGAAAATAAAGGACAAAAAAAGACAGCTCTTAGAATTTTCTTTTTACTAGCATCGGTAGTCACCTATACTTTAGCACTAATGCATTTATCACCAATACTTAATAGTATCAAAAACTTTTTATTATTATTTATACCGTTCTACATAGGTTTTTTAATTGCATATCTTCTAAATCCGTTATTAAAATTTTTTGAAAATAAAGTTTTCAAAAAAATGAAGCCAACTCGTTTAAAACGTGTTTTTTGCATTATTATAGTTTATATAATTATGCTTGCATTTTTAACTGCAATATGTGCTTTTGTAATACCTAACCTTATTTCAAGTGTTATAAATCTTGTATCAAACTTCCAAAGTTATTATGATATGTTTTTGCAAACAATTGAAAGAGTATTCAATAAATTTCCTGTACTTAACGATTTATATGACAACTATTCAGAACGAATTTTAGACACTATATATAATCTAGTAACAAAACTCACAAATTATCTCAGTGAATCTATACCCAAGATCGTCAAGTTTACAGAGCAGATTTCAAACACTTTTGTAAATATACTGTTAGGTTTTATCATCTCTATTTATGTACTGCTGTTTAAAGAACGCATACTTGCAAGAACCAAAAGAATACTCGCTGTAATTTTTAAAGATGAAGACAGTGAAAAAATATGTAAAATTGCAAAAGTTACAGATATAAAAACAGGTAAATTTATAATAGGCAGAATTATTGACTCACTAATTATGACAGTGTTATGCTTTATTTTTATGTCAATATTTAAATTTCCTTATCCGCTTTTAAATAGCGTAATCGTTGGTGTATTTAATTTAGTACCTGTATTTGGTTCTATCGTATCTGCAATTCCAACAGCATTTATTGTGCTTATCACAAAACCGTCAGCGTTTATATATTATTTGATTTTCATTTTAGTTATACAACAGTTTGACGGAAATGTACTCGGTCCCAAAATACAGGGTGACCAATTAGGTATTTCAGCACTTTGGATAATGTTTTCTGTTTTGCTGTTCGGCGGACTCTTTGGGGTCGTTGGTATGATCATTGGTGTCCCTGTTTTTGCCGTTATTTATTATTTTGTTGAAGAGGCTATAGAAGCCGGACTTATCAAAAAAGGTAAATCCCCTAAAACCGAAGATTATATGTAAAATAAAAAAGAGGCAAATGCCTCTTTTTTATTTTAACTCGACTACTGTTACACCGCTGTCTCCCTCGCCATATGCACCAAGTCTAAATCCTTTTACTTGTCTGTGTCCTTTAAGATGTGAATGTACACCTGTTCTCAACGCACCTGTACCCTTACCGTGAATTATTGTAACAGTACTTAAGCGATCAAGAACGGCCTCGTCCAAAAATCTATCTATCATTTCGCATGCATCCATAACCATTTCGCCCCTGATATCAAGCTCCATATGTGCATCAGAATTCTGCTGACGAACAAACTTAGCGCTACCCTGCTGTTTAGATTTTTCAACCTCTTTTTTTGCAGGTGCCGAATATAAATCAGAGAGTTTACAATTAATTACAAGACCCGAACAGTTTACTCTTGCGCTATCTCCGGATATGCTTACAATTATTCCTGTTTTAGATAATTTCAAAACAAGTACACTTTGACCAACCTTGGCGTCTGTTCCTATAGGTTTCCCATCATAAGCGTTTTCCTTTCTCTCGTATAAGCTGTCAACATCTATTTTATTAACAGCACTCTTGATAGAACTCTTCATACGCAAATACGATGCTTTATCAAGTTCATCTTTCTGTTTTTTTAATGTTTCGAGCATCGTATTAGCATCTCTGCGCGCTTTTTCAACTACCTGTCTTGCTTTTATTCTGGCATTTTCAAGTTCACGTTCAGTATTCTTTTCAAGCTTTTCTTTTTTTTCATCAAGTTCTGTTTTTAATCTGTTGATTTCCAAATTCTTGGATGCAAGTTCACATTTCTTGCGCTCGTACTCACCCTTCTCACGCAAAAGTTCATCAACAACACGATCAAAACGTTTGACATCACTGTTTACAAGTGATTTTGCTTCATCAATAACATCATTTTGAAGACCAAGGTGTTTTGAAATTTCAAATGCGTATGATTTACCGGGAATACCTATATTAAGTCTGTATGTTGGACTTAATGTTTCAAGATCAAATTCAAATGAAGCGTTTTTAATTCCTTCTTCTTCCAATGCAAAAATCTTAAGTTCACTATAATGAGTAGTACATGCCGCGAAACTGCCAAGTCGCCTTACCTTTTGAATTACAGCTATCGCCAGTGCCGCGCCTTCGACAGGATCAGTACCGCTTCCAAGTTCATCAAACAACACAAGACAGCCACTATCCGTGCTAGACAGTATGTTTTTAATGTTTTTAAGATGTGAAGAAAAAGTTGAAAGCGACTGTTCTATAGACTGCTCGTCCCCAATATCAGCAAAAACTTTATCAAAAATAAACACTTCTGCACTATCACACGGAACATGCATTCCTGCTTTTGCCATAATACACATAAGACCGAGGGTTTTTAAAAACACAGTTTTTCCACCGGTATTCGGACCGGTAACGATAACTGTATCTGCATCCTCCCCTAAATTGATATCAAGCGGTACCATAACATCTTTGGAAATAAGCGGATGCTTTGCTCTTTTTAACAATAATCGTTTCTTGTTTAATATTTTTGGCTCACACATATCATTTACATAACTGTAACGTGCTTTAGCAAAAATATAGTCAATCGACAACAGACATTTATATGATTGTAAAAGCAAGGGTGCATATTCCGAAACTTGTTCAGTAAGTTCTTTTAAAATTCTCTCAATTTCTAATTTTTCTTCATTTTCAAGTTTTCGGATATTGTTGTTTGCTTCTATCACAAAAAGTGGTTCGACGAATAATGTAGAACCAGTATTTGACGTATCATGAACAAGACCTTTTATAGCTCCTTTACTATCCGCTTTCACTGGAATAACAAATCTGTCATAGCGAATGGTAACTATAGACTCCTGCAAGTAAGGTGCAACCTCAGAAGTTTTAATATATTTATCAAGTGAATCTTTGATTTTTTGTGATTCACGCATAATGTTGCGTCTTATTGACAACAGATGAGGAGAAGCGTCATCTGCCATTCGCTCACCATCAGGGAATGTCCGATTTATACGGTCAAGAAAATTTCTATCAGAATATAACCTATCAAAAAGATTATTAAGAAGTTCTGTTTTTGCGTTATTGTCATTTTTATATCTGTACATATCAACAGACACCTGCATAAGCTTTGCAAGACAAATGAAATCTTTGATATTCAAAGTAATACCTTTAACTGATTTACCTATATATAAGCCAATGTCATCAGAAAGATTACCCAGCGGCACACGACTGTTAAGCGTAATCATTTCTTTTGCTTCTGACACCTCTTTAAGCATACGTATAACACAACCTTTATCATACTGAGGTATCATTTTTTTTATAATTTCTTTAGTTCTATCTATTACTGCATATGTAGACAAAAGAGATAAGACCTTATCAAACTCTAAGGCAGATAAGGACTTTTTATAATAAAAGAGTTTTCTATCACCCATTTTTTAAATCACCCCGTTCAAAAATTTAAGCGAATCAAAATCACGTTCAATATGATATATAAGATATTGCTGAGCAATACTGTAAAATGCTTCATTTTCATCATCAGGAGGTGTAAAGTCAAACACCTTTTCACAGTCCGAGTTAATTATCTGATAAATACAGTAAACAAGAGTTCTTGAAACAGGAACTCCGCTGTTAAACGGATCAGCATAAAGTCTTCCGTCATCAAAATCAAAATAATATAGATTAGCTTTTCTATCGGCTTCAAGGCAAGGAGTAAAGCCGAGTAGTTGTACTATTTTGAATTCATAAGCCGGCTTTAAAAATTTAACCTCGATGCCACTTACCAGTTTTTCAAGTGAATGTAAAAGCAACAAAAATAAAACGTGAGAATTTATATCCTCATCAGCCGCTGCATGAAGTGACAAAGATGCAAAGTAGCCTGCTGCAGAAAGTGTGACAATATCCTCCCTTAACGAGTAAAAATTTTCAATCGGTGTTATAGAATTAACAAGATTGTTACCCGAGTCAGTTTGATATAAAACGATTTCACCGTAAGTAAAAATATCAAAAGTATAACTTTTTTTACCGGCGTTTCTTTTTGGTGTAATAAATGCTGTTACGAGTCCGGTTTCTGTAAGTAAAAAAAGAAGTTTATCCTTACCCGGTGTATCCTTTATTTTCAGAATTATCCCTTTTGTTTTCGTTGTCGACGACATCATTGTTCTCCAAAATATCTTTTGACTGTGAAAATGTAATATAAGCCTCAATACTTCCAGTATTTTTGAAAATTTTCCAAGCTTCATCCCGCATCAAAATAATCACCCTTTTATATTGTATTAAGTAAAATTATTTTTAACCAAGGATTATTTTATAAACAGGTAATGTTTTACAAACCTAACTGACGAAGCATTCCGCTATTGTTTAGCCAATCATTTTTAACTTTAACAAAA
>JAZUOQ010000051.1:0-7160 GCA_045604775.1 Eubacteriales bacterium | reverse complement strand
GTATTTTGGTCATATGATAACGGTGTACTTACAATTACAGGTACAGGAGTAATGCCTGATTATTCTTCAACATCAGTACCGTGGTATAGTGTGCAAGATAATATAAAAAATGTTGTAATCGAACACGGTATAACAAGCATTGGCAACTATGCATTTTATAATTGCACTATACTTGAAAGCATAGAAATACCTGACAGTATTAAAAGCATTGGCAACTATGCATTTTATAATTGCAATACACTTAAGAGCATAGAGATTCCTAACAGTATTAAAAGCATTGGAGACTCTGTTTTCAGAAGATGTACGGCTTTAACTAATATCGCAATACCTGATAGCGTAACAAACATAGGTACCTATGCATTTCGTGATTGTACAGCACTAAGTAAAATAACAATACCGGATAGTGTAACCGGCCTTGGCAATTATGCTTTCTACAGTTGTAAAGCACTTGAAAGCATAACAATACCGGACAAAGTTACAAGCATTGGCAATTATGTTTTCTACGGTTGTAAAGCACTTGAAAGTATTGCAATACCAAACAGTGTAACAAGCATTGGCAACTATGCATTTTATAATTGCACAAACCTTACAAGCATAAAGCTTTCCGAAAATATTACAAGTATACCAAACTCTGCATTCCGTGGTTGCACATTACTTACAAATATAGAGATACCCCAAGGTGTAACAAGCATAGGAACATATGTATTTTATGATTGCAGTGCACTTACCGATATAATCCTGCCTGATAGTATTACAAAAATAGGTGTTAACACATTCAATAAATGCACATCTCTTGCCGATGTGTATTATACGGGAACAGAGGAAGACTGGGCTAAGATCGCAATAGGTTCAAACAACACCAATCTTACCGCAGCAAACATAACATATAATTACATGCCAAATTCTGTAGAGCTTGATACAGAAACGGGTGAAGTTAGTGTAACAGGATATGGCATACTGGATACAGGAGTAGAGTCCGGTAAAGAATCGCTTGTGAAAAGTATTGTAATAGAGGACGGAATAACAGGTATAGGTGCAAATGTGTTTGAGAACTACACAAACCTTACAAGCGTAACAATACCCGAAAGCGTAAAGACAATAGGCGAATATGCATTTGCAGGCTGTACGTCAATAACCGATGTGTATTACGGCGGCAGCCATGTAGAATGGGCAAAGGTAATATCGATCGGTGAGAATAATGAGTATCTAAAAAATGCAACCGTGCATTTTGCAAAGGATCATACCTGTACTTATACAAACTATACGTATAACAATGATGCCACATGTAAAGCAGACGGTACAGAAACAGGAGAGTGTATCTGTGGTAACACTAATACACGAACAAAAACAGGGTCAAAGCTTGGACACAGTTATACAAACTATACGTATAACAATGATGCGACCTGTACTGTAGACGGAACAGAGACAGGAACGTGCGAATGCGGTGCTACAAATACACGAACAAAAACAGGGTCAAAGCTTGGCCACAGTTATACAAACTATGTAACAAAGGATAAAGCGACCTGCACAACAAATGAAACAAAGACAGCGAAATGTGACAGGTGTGATACAACTGATACGATAACGATAGTAAATTCAAAACTGGGTCACAGCTTTACAAATTATATATCAAATAACAATGCAACGTGTACAGTAGATGGCACAAAGACAGCAAAATGTAACAGATGTAATGTCAAAGATACGATAACGATAGTAAACTCAAAACTGGGTCATAGCTTTACAAATTATATATCGAATAACAATGCGACCTGTACAGAGGACGGAACAAAAACAGCCAAGTGCGACAGATGTAATGCAAAAAATACAGTAACAGATGTAAACTCAAAGCTTGGCCACAACTATACAAACTATGTATCAGACGGGAATGCAACCTGTACAAAGGATGGAACAAAAACAGGACAGTGCACAAGATGTGTAGATACATATACAGTAACAGAAGTAAATTCAAAACTTGGCCACAAATTTGGGACATACATCTACAATAACGATGCAACGACCGACAAAAACGGCACAGAAACAGCAGTATGTGCACGTTGCAGTGCAAAAAACACACGTGAAAAAGAAGGCACAAAACTAACACCTACACCGACACCAACACCAACACCAAAACCGACACCAACACCAACACCGGAGCCTGCTCCAACACCAACACCGACACCAACACCAACACCGAAACCTGAGCAATTAAAACTGCAAGACAGTTCAAAACTGTTTGGAGATGTAAAGGCAGGAGTGTGGTATAAGGAGTATGTAGACTATGCAGTAACATATAACTTGTTTAACGGAACAACCAAAGGTTTTGAGCCTGAAACCAAAATGAACAGAGCAATGTTTGTAACAGTGCTGTCACGAATAGCAGGAGTAAAGGTTACAAACAATAACCCTACAAAGTTTTCAGACGTACCGGTGAACAAATGGTATACAGGTGCAGTGAGATGGGCAACAGAAAATAAAATAGTAACCGGTTATGAAGACGGTACCTTCGGACCTGAAAAAAGCATAACAAGAGAGCAAATGTGTGTAATGCTGGTACGTTATGCAAAGTATAAGTCAATAGACATAAAGAAAAATAACGATATAGAAATTTTTGCAGACAACTCAAAAATAAGCAGTTGGGCAACAGATGCGGTATATACTTGCCAGATGGCAGGGATAGTAAACGGAACAGGCGGAGGAAAGTTTGAACCTCAAAAAACAGCCACACGCGCACAGGTTGCAAAAATTCTTTCTGTTTTCCATAAAGACTATATTGTATAAAAACAACCGGCTTACAGATGCTCAGTAAATAATTCTTTTAAACTAAAAGAAGACACTTTCAAAATTTGAAAGTGTCTTCTGTATTTGTATATGAGTTACTGTTTTCTGCTATTATCATTTGTGCATAACGTACAGCTTCCATTGCATCCTTTGCATATTTATCCGCACCAATTTTATCGGCATATTCTTGAGTGAGAACAGCACCGCCGACAATAGTTTTACACCATGGTGCGTGTTTGTTTAATATATTTATCGTTTCTTCCATAGCAGGAACTGTAGTTGTCATAAGAGCGCTAAGTCCCGCAATATGCGCATGATGCTCAACAACCTTTTCTGCAATTATTTCAGGTGGTACATCTTTACCAAGATCGATAACATTGAAACCATAGTTTTCAAGCAGTAACTTAACAATATTTTTACCGATATCGTGGATATCACCGTGCACGGTAGCAATTACAAATACACCTTTGTCAGACGTTTTTTCTCCGTTTGCCATATGAGTTTTAATAACTTCAAAGGCAGTTTTGGCAGCCTCGGCGCTCATAAGAAGCTGAGGCAGATATACCGTTTTGTTTTCAAATCCTTTGCCTACAATATTGAGTGCCGGAATAATTTCATTATTGACGATATCAAGCGGATCTACAACTTCAAGAAGTTCTTTTGTAAGCACACAGGCTTTATCCTTAAATCCTTTTACCACTGCACGCTGAAGAGCAGAACCGAACTCATCACCGGTGTTTTGGGGTTCTATTGATACAGTAGTCGGGATTACATTAAACAAACCGGCAGCATCTATATATTCGGCACAGTTTTCATCAAAACCTTTAAGTGCATTATATGAATAATATGTCTTCATCATATCCGTAGAATAAGGGTTCATAATAGCTGCGGATAGACCGTTTTCAAGAGCGAGCGCAAAAAATACTCCGTTTACTGCCTCGCGACAAGGCAGACCAAATGACACATTTGAAACGCCTAATAAGGTGTGACAGTTAAGTTCATTTTTTATAGTTTTTAAAGCTGTAAGCGTCGCATTGGCAGCTTTGTTATCCGCACTGATGGTCATTGCCAGTGTATCAAAAATAATATCCTTTTTGTCAATACCGTATTTGGCGGCTGTTGCAAGAATTTTTTTGGCTATTTCAACTCTGCCGACGGCAGTTTCGGGAATTCCGTTTTCATCTAAAGTCAAAGCAACTACTAAACCGCCGTACTTTTTTACTAGTGGGAAAATGGCATCCATACTCTCTTTTTTTCCATTTACCGAATTGACCATTGCTTTTCCGTTGTAACGGCGAAGAGCCGTTTCCATAGCCAAAATGTCGGAAGTATCGATCTGTAGAGGCAGATCAATAACGGCCTGCAGTTCACAAACGGAATTTTTAAGCATTTCTACTTCATCAATATCGGGAAGACCCACATTTACATCAATGATATGCACGCCCTTATCCTGTTGATTTACACCCTCAGATAGAATATAATCTATGTCATTTTCAATAAGCGCTTGCTTGAAACGCTTTTTACCGGTGGGATTAATACGTTCACCGATCAGAATGGGAGTATCGCCAAATACAACTGAGTGGGTATACGAAGAGACCATTGTGATATTTTTGTTTTCAATCGGAACAGGCGTAAAATTGCAAGTTTTAATATTAAGTGATTCTATATATTCAGGTGTAGTACCGCAGCAACCTCCAACCACACGGACACCTTTTTTTACAAGATTCGCTACTTCATCGGAAAATTCGTCTGCTTTTACATCAAAGACCGTTTTTCCGTCAACCGACTTGGGCAAGCCTGCATTAGGTTTGAGTATTACGGGGACAGAAGCATTTTTAAGCAATTCTTCTGCGACACCGCGAAGTTGTTTTGGTCCCAGTGAGCAATTTGCACCCAATGCATCGACACCCATACCTTCAAGCATTGTAATCATAGCAGTAGGGGTTGCTCCTGTCATAAGTTTTCCATCTTCGCCGTAAGCATTGGAAACAATTACCGGTAACTTGCTGTTTTCTTTTACTGCTAACAAAGCAGCTTTGGTTTCATAGCTGTCGTTCATTGTTTCAATGATAACAAGATCAGCACCATATTTCACACCGAGTTTAACAGTCTTAGCAAATATACTTACTGCATCTTCAAAATCAAGATCACCCAAAGGTTTTAAAAGTCTGCCGGAAGGTCCTATATCAAGCGCAATAAATTTTTCTTGGTTTGATACTGACTGTACTTTAGCGGCTTTTGCATTGGAGATGGCTGATTGTATAATTTTCTCAAGTTCATCATCTTCAAATTTAAGCGAATTTGCGCCGAAAGTATTGGTACAAACAACATTACTTCCTGCATCAAAATAGTCTTTGTGTATCTTTGTTATAATATCAGGGTGAGATAAGTTCCATCTTTCAGGATATTCACCGGGCAGCAAGCCTTGATCTTGTAACAATGTACCCATACCGCCATCAAGATAGACTATATTAGTTTTTAAATATTCTTTAAAAGTCATAAATTACCTCTGAATTATTATGTTTATCACAATCGCTGCACTTATTTTGTTTGTGAAAGACCTATAAATGCTGTAACTGATTTAGAAGGCGACATAAGTAAACTGCCGCCAAGGGTTAATCCTATTCGTCTTTCACAGTCGAGAACCGCAAATATGTCTTTTTGAGAATCAAGCGGTAAATCGCCGTATCCGGCACTAAACCGAGGTTTTATTGCGATATCCATAGTTTTCATAATATCATTACAAAACATATCACACAGAGCCTCTATCCGCTCCGCGCCAATTGCTTGAAACATCAGTGCTTTTGCAGGTGATATACGTGAGTATTTTGTAACAAGCCTATCGATTTCCACACCAACTGTTGCTGCAAAAAGAATAACACTTTTACAACCATTAAGATTTAAAGCCAGATCTTTAGAGCACAAATTAAATATGCCAAAATCACAAATATCACCTGCAACAGTCAAAGGTAATTCACGATAACACACTTTATATATGAACGTACCCTGCGATTCTTTAATACATAAATTCAAAAGATCAGATGTTTTGTCATCGGCATTTTTACAGCCCGCATACCGTAAAATTTCATTTTGACAAAAAGGCGGTGCATCGTAAGTTTTACTTAAAATTACAGAATTCATTTTCCTAATATATCAGACAGGTTGCTTTGTATTTTTGATGCAACATCAGGTTTGTTCATAGAATACACATGTACATTGGTTATACCGTTAGCATACAGGTCAATTATCTGATCTGTAGCATAGGCTATCCCTGCCTGTTTCATAGCGGCAGGATCACACCCGAATTTATCAACAATACTTTTAAATCTTTGTGGCATAAACGAACCTGATAGTTTTATTGCTCTTTCTACTTGATTGGCGTTGGTGATGGGCATAATACCGGGTATTACAGGAACGGTGATACCCGCCTCACGTATTTTATATAAAAAATTATAGAGGAGATTATTATCAAAAAACATCTGAGTGGTTAAAAAATCACAGCCTGCATCCACTTTTTCTTTAAGCCGTTTAATATCTTCCTTTTGATTGGTGCTTTCGGGATGAATCTCAGGATAACAAGCACCGCCGATACAAATATTTGCATCAGCAGCTTTCAATTCATATACCAGCTCAATAGCGTGAGTGTAATCCCATTTACTGCAGTCTGAATTTTCAAGTTCTGCAGGAATATCGCCCCTGAGTGCCATAACATTTTCAATTCCTGCGGCTTTTATTTCTTTTATTTTTCTTTGCACGGTTTCTTTGGTTGAAGAAACACAAGTTAAATGTGCCAAGGTAGGCACACCATAAAGTTCCTTGATATTCTTTGCAATATCAAGAGTATATTTACTTGTTCCACCGCCGGCACCGTATGTAACACTCATAAATGACGGACGTAGCTTTGCAATTTCTTCGGTAGCAGATTTTACACTTTCAAAGCTTGTTTCGGTTTTGGGAGGAAAAACTTCAAAAGAAATAGAAAGCGTATTTTTAGTTATCAAATCTATTATTTTCATATGCGTACTCCTTCTTGTAAAATCTTACAATGTATTATACATCTAAATAGACAGATAAATCAAGTTATTTTACGTAGAATTAGCCTTTGATATATAATAATAACCCCGACAGTGAAGTGACTTCTGTCGGGGTGAATTGATTTATTATAGTGTTTTTTCTATTTCAAGAAGCATATCGCGTGCTTTGGCAATACCCTCAGCGTGATTGCCGTCCCTGATCTCACGTTCAATAGTAAATGGACCGTTATAGCCTGCTTCTTTAAGGCGTTTTAATATAAGCGGAAAATCGCAAAGACCTTCACCGATAGGTGCTTCCTTGCCGAGTTCTCTACCATTAGTGGGGTAAAAACCATCTTTGATATGCGT
>JAZUOQ010000050.1:0-7293 GCA_045604775.1 Eubacteriales bacterium | reverse complement strand
GGTATAAAAGTTAAGTATGTGATTTCCTAAATTAAGGGTATCTCCATCTTTTACTATAAGTCTGCGTTCAGCAAAATCAACACCAAAGAATTTTTGCATCATTGTAAAAGATTTGTCATTTGAAACTATTACCGCATCTGGATATTTTTTTGCAAATTCATAAATATTTGAAGAATGATCAGGTTCCATATGCTGAACTATCAAATAATCAGGACTTTTTCCTGATAGCGTGTTATTAATATTGTCAAGCCATTTATTTGTGAATTTGGCATCAACCGAATCCATTACAGCTATTTTTTTATCAATAATCAAATACGAGTTGTAAGCCATACCGTTTGGAACACAATACTGACCTTCAAATAAATCAATATCGTGATCATTAACTCCTATATATCTAATGTCATTACTAATCATTTATAAAAATCTCCTTTTTATAGTTTTGGATAATCAGAAACTAATTATTCAGTAAAAGATAAACTGTTTTGTGTAATGATATTTTTTACCCAAAAACCGTTTTTTACAAGAATTGCACCAAATATAGCTTTGATGACTGAAATGAATTGAATCGCGGTAAACAACCACAAAAATGAAATGGTAGTATAACGACTGAGAATAAAAGCTAACAGTACATTTACACACCACATAAAGCCACTGTCAAAAACAAATGTTACTAGCATTTTTCCACCGGAACGCAAAGTGAAGTATGATGCGTGGGTAAGTGCCTCAAATGGCATAGCAAGCGCTGTTATTTGCATTAATTTAGTGGCGAGCTGACGTATCTCAGTCTCAGTATTATAAGCAAGTGGTATAAATTCAGCTGACACAAAGTATATTATTGCTACAACCACTGAGATGGCAAATGAAAAAGCTATTAGTTTATAACTGCTTTGCTTTGCTTCTTTTAGTTTATCAGCACCCAGCATTTGTCCGATAATTATACCGATAGCTGCACCAACTGCCATATAAGCAATGGAAAATACATTCCAAAATGTTTGCGAAATATTACCGGCTGCTACGGCATCTAAGCCGCGTACTGAGTAGCATTGGTTAACCATTGCGACACCGGATGCCCATAAGGTTTCGTTAAGCATTAAAGGCAGACCTTTAATAAACAACTGACCGATTAGCTTTTTTGGTATAAATAAACTCCGGTATACGCTACGTAAGAATTTAAACTTCTTTGTATTGCAGTGCGCATATACTGTAATTATACTAAGTTCAGTAAATCTGGAAATTACTGTTGCAATAGCTGCTCCGCTGACACCTAAAGCAGGAAATGACAATTTTCCAAAAATCAAAATGTAATTGAGTATAAGATTTACTGCAACTGCAATAATGCCTGCTACCATAGGCAAAGCCGGACTGCCACTTTCACGAAGCGTGCTTGAATAGCATTGAACAGCAGTATACGGGATAAGACCTATTAGCATAATAAACATATACTTTTTTGCATAACCAAGAGTAGCTGCGGCATCGGTAACACCTTGCTCACCCCGCATATACATATTTAATAGTGAGTCACCTAAGAAAATAAATAGTAAAATACCTACCAGAGTAAGTAAAATGCAAAACAGGAGTTTAAAACGGAATGTATGCCGCACTCCTTCGTAATCGCCCTTGCCAAAAAACTGAGCTCCGAAAATGCCTGCACCTGATACTGCACCAAAAATACATAGATTGAATACAAACAGTAACTGATTGGTTATTGCTACACCTGTCATTTGTGCAGTCCCAACAGTTCCTATCATAATATTATCTAGCATATTTACAAAGTTAGTAATGCCGTTTTGCACCATTATCGGTAACATAAGTACTATAAGTTGTTTGTAAAAAAATTTATCGCCTATAAGTTTATTAAGCACTTGGTTCCCTCCAAGAATTAATCTTGGATTAATATAACATAAATTTCATATGTTTTCAATCTGTTTTACAATATTTATAAATTCATTCAATAATTTTTCCGTCAGTGGTGATTGTTATAACTTGCCATGGAATAAATTTTCCGCTTGCTTGCAGAGCACGTTTTGCAGCGTTTTCAATACCGCTGCAGCAGGGGACTTCCATTCTTGCTATTTTTATGCTTTTTATATTGTTAGAAGTTATGATCTGGGTTAGTTTTTCGGTGTAATCACCGTCATCCAGTTTTGGACATCCTATAAGAGTAATGTGATTGCGCATAAATTCATTATGAAAGTTTCCATAAGTAAAAGCTGTACAGTCTGCAGCAATAAGCAGATTTGCATTTTCAAAATATGGAGCATTAACCGGAACGAGTTTTATTTGGCAAGGCCACTGGATCAATTGACTTACAACAGTTGAGGATTTTGGCGTGGCTGTTAAAGTTTCACGCTTGAATGATTTAGTCTGTGTTCCCTGACAACTGCAGGGAAGTTTTACTTCAAATTCTTTCATTTTTGATTGGCGTACAGCATCTTCGTTATAAGCTGGCGCTTCACGTTCTTCAAAGGTAATTGCATTTACGGGACAGGCGGGTAAACAATCACCTAGTCCGTCACAATAATCTTCGCGTGTTAGCTTTGCTTTCCCGTTTATCATTTTTATGGCACCTTCGTGGCAAGCTGTAGCGCAAGCACCGCAACCGTTACACTTTTCTTCATCAATTTTTATTATCTTTCTAATCATAAAGTTCTCCTTGTATATAAATTAAAAATATTTTCTTCTTTACAATCTTCGGCTGCATCGGAGCGATAGCAAAGTTCGTTTGTACACTGATTTGTTTCAATAAAAACTATCCTGCATTTATTTCCGTATTTGTCAAAGGAAGGTTTATCATATAGCTTTGTATTAAAGAAAGCAATTCTAACTTTTGTTTCTCCTTGCTTTTATGAATTTATTATAGTAAAATGATTATAACAATTCTGTTGAATTTTCAACAAAAGGAGAAAATTTTGAAAAAGTATCTGGATATTTTAAAAAAATGTCCTCTGTTTTCTGAAATTGAGGATGAGAACCTTATGAAGATGTTGAGGTGCCTAGAAGCGAGAATTGAGGTGTTTGATAAAAAATATACTATTTTAGCAGAAGGCTCGCCTGCAAGATATATAGGTATAGTTCTTAGTGGTTCGGTTCAGATCGTTCAGGTTGATTATTATGGAAATAGAAGTATTCTTAGCAATATTGAACCATCTCAAATATTTGCAGAAGCATTTGCTTGCGCGGAAATCAGTTCTATTCCGATAACAGTAATTGCAAATGAACTTTGTGAGGTTATGCTAATAGATTGTTCTCGTATACTTTATACCTGTTCTAATAACTGCGTATTTCATCATCAATTGATATTCAATCTAATGAAAGACCTCGCAACAAAAACTATATTATTTCATCAAAGGATAGAGGTTACTTCCAAACGAACTACCAGAGAAAAACTTATGTCTTATTTAACGCTTCAAGCCAAAAAATCAAACAGTAACACTTTCAGTATTCCTTTTAACAGGCAAGAACTTGCAGATTACCTTGAGGTTGATCGTAGCGGGCTGTCTGTTGAAATAAGTAAGCTTAGAAAAGAAGGTATTATAATAAACAAAAAAAATGTGTTTAAACTTTTATAGAATTAGTAATAAAGTAAATAAAATGCGAAAAGCCTTGATTTTCAAGGCTTTTCAATGTGATAAAGTTCGCGAATAAATTCGGCATATTGATGATAAATTACCCAGGAATTTCTCGTAATTAAAATTAGTGTGATCTGTGATACCGATTTTTTTGAAATTAAATTCATTTGCTTTCTTAGCAATTGAAATTAAGCAATCAAATTATTAAACGATTTAAACGCCTAGCTTAAAACTATTACAATGGAATATCCAATATAGAAAACTCTTTACATGCTAAAATTTGTACGAATTGACTTACAAATTATTGTATGTTATTATCTACTTGTTTTAAAGAGAAAGGTGATATTGCAATGTATGAGTACCTGTTTCCTTCGAAAATAATTAAGTTCGAAAATGCACAAAACACAAAAAATTTACTGCAAAAGCAAGACCTGCAAATCAGCATCGCCGAAGCCCACGTTACCATTTTTGAAAAAGACAGTTATGTTATTCTGGATTTTGGCAAAGAGCTTTGTGGTGGTATAAGAATACTCACCAAGGTTTCAGGAGATCCACGGTCGAAGTTTGTTTCTAATACCACTAAAGTACGTGTACGTTTTGGAGAAAGTTTAACGGAATGTTGCAGCGATATTGGTGGCGAAAAAAACGCTACTAATGACCATTCTTTGCGTGACTTTGAAGCCTACTTACCTTCGCTTTCAGATATATCTTTGGGAGATAGCGGTTTTAGGTTTGTGCGTTTGGATTTTTTTGATAAAATTTCAATAAAAGCCATCGTTGCAAAAAGCAAAATTTTAAAAAGGAAGGTCGCTTTTAAATATGATGGTCAGGATAAGCTTATAAAACAAATTTATATTGCCGCAAAACGCACTGTAGACCTTTGTGCTTCAAGTGGATATGTTTGGGACGGCGTAAAGCGCGATCGGTTGGTTTGGATAGGCGATATGCATCCTGAAACTCTTGCTTTAACTACCCTTTACGGTAGAGTGAAGGAATTAGAAAATTCACTTGAATTTGTAAGAAATCAGACTCCTCTTCCTAATTGGATGAATAATTTTCCAATGTACTCAATGTGGTGGATAATAATTCTTGCCGATTATTATGCAGTCACAGGTGAAAAAGATTTTATAAGACGACAGTTAGACTATTTGCAGGGGCTTGTTGCACAGATGAACAACTGTGTAAGCATAACTGGGCAACTAAACTATCCTTCTTATTTTGTTGATTGGCCCACCCATAAAAAACCAGATGAATTAGACGGTGCGCGTGCAATAAATATATATGCTGCAAATAAGGCCGTTGCACTTTTAAAAGAATTTGAAATGGATACCGTTGGTGCGGAACTATTACGCGAAAAACTTTTAAAAATTGAAATCAAACCCCAAACGAGTAAGCAAGTAACTGCCCTTAAATATATGGCAACAGGTATCTTAACCGAAGAAGACAAGGTGCGTTTGGTTGAGGGAGGCGCCAAGGGCATGTCCACTTTTATGAGTTACTATATCCTAAAAGCCGTGGCCTCGTTCGATAAAGAATGTGCTATTAGTATGATGAAAGAATACTATGGTGCAATGCTTGATAAGGGTGCTACTACCTTTTTTGAGGATTTTGATATGGAGTGGGTAGAAAATTCTTGTCGAATCGACGAATTCCCTCAAAAAAATCAAAGGGATATTCACGGAGATTTTGGTGATCACTGCTACAAAGGATTTCGCCACAGTCTGTGTCATGGGTGGTCAGCAGGCGTACTTCAATTTATAAAAGAAGAATGCAATTAACAACACGTTTTTCGGTTGTATCACAATTTAAGGTGTTCAAATCCATAGTAACAAAGGTTTTTGCGAAGTTACACTGTGATGTAATCATTGCGAAGTATTGATGAAATTGCAACGAAAGCTACGTATGTTATCTATTTTTAGAAAGTTCACACAAGGCTTTCGTCTTGATGACATACTGTTCGCTTTATGCGAACGGATTATATACCAAGCCTTAAGCTTGGATAAACAAAAAAGACTTGCTACGCAAGTCTTTTTTGTTTGGGAAGATTGTACAAATTTGATGCCCTTTAATTTTGGGGTTATGGGTTTGAACTTCTAGATATTAAATCACGGTGAAGCCGTGTATATTATAAAAACGCAGTTTTGTATCAACCGTTGCATATTATCATTGCAAATGTTTTTTGATACACACTAACGCCCACAACTCATAAGGCATTTTTCTTGATTTTATTATATACGGCTTTTATAGTATGGACACACTTTCCAAGTGCCGTCATCACGATAACAATGCTCTATTATAGCGCTCCCGGATTTGTATCCACAAATTCCGTTTGCAAAATAACGGCAGACCACTTTAGATGGGTCAAATTTTACTTCTTGTGTTACCTGAGTTTTTGGTTGTTCTTTGAAGCTTCCTTTTTTATCAATGAAATCTACCAAAGTTGAAATACACGCAGTAGCTAAATTTTCATACTTTTCAATTAATTCTCCCGAATTCTTTAACTCTCTGATTCTTCCCAATGCTTTTTTCATAAGTCTGTTATCGGTACTCCAGCCACTCATAGCATTACTAAATAGCCAAAGGAATTCAAGTTCGGTATCTTTGGTGTCAGATATGTGCTCTAAATATTCAACCGCATTTTTAATTAGCTCAACTTTTTCCTCGGCCGTATATTCATCAGAACAGTAATCATCAATTAATAGTTTTGCCATTTCAATACGGGCTTCAAAATGTCCTAATTTAGCCGCGTCATTTAAAACTTGACGATTAACCTTTTGACCATTATGTGCCGCATTATATAATTCTTCACGTTCTTGCTTGACTTTCTTTTCTGCTTGCGCCTGAGCCTTCGTTTCAAAATATTCAATAGCGTTTTCTTCACCCATATCTGCTGCCTGTTGCATCAAGGCTTCATCATTGGTTTTTATAGCGCTTTCATATAAACTTTCGGCTTT
This sequence comes from Eubacteriales bacterium, assembly GCA_045604775.1. GTDB lineage: Bacteria > Bacillota > Clostridia > Oscillospirales > QAKW01 > RGIG9041. The sequence continues at coordinate 770 of JAZUOQ010000050.1, read as the reverse complement.
TGTTTTTACTTTTTCTAATTCTTCTTTGATTATTTCTTCTTTTTCAATATCGGCTAATACTTTTTCATAATGTTTTTTTGCTTTGGCTAATTTTTTCTTGTGGTCTGCGATAAATGTTATAGGATGTTCTTTAATAAAATATATGTATGAAAAAACACCAGTAAGGGCAATGCCTATCGTATCAGAAAATTCATCATATTCTATTGAAACAGCCATTAATATCGCCTGAAGAAGACACCACACTAAATATATACCTAATAATTTAAGGGTGTCTAATGAAAATATCACATATCTACTAAAATCTATATTTAATAGTTTAAACACAAAATCATTCATTGGGACAACAAAAAAACAAGAAATTATAAAAGCTAAAGAAATTATTGAAATTGTAATGCAAATTGCGTAACGTTTAATTTCGAGTTTGTCTTTTTCAATTGCTTTTGTTGTGTTAATAATAAGTTTTTCTTCAGTTCTTTTTTGCGTTTTAAGTTTTTCTAATTTTTGCATACTTTCTCTTAGCGCTCTCATATTGCACCTCAATAATTTAAAAATTATTATTTAAATATTTATTAAATAATAGCATATATGTATCTGTTTTTCAATGAAAAACGGGTATGATTATCAATCATTTTTAAAATTTTTCGTTGGATTGTGTATATTTAATGTTATTGTTTATTTTAAACTTTGTGTTCGAACCATTATGATGCCTATCTAAAAACTCTTACAATGGAATATCCAATATAGAAAAACTCTTCTCTTGCTAAAAAGGG
>JAZUOQ010000049.1:0-3283 GCA_045604775.1 Eubacteriales bacterium | reverse complement strand
TGCACCATACATAATAATCAGATTCATAAATAACAGATTAAAATGTGGTTCTTTACTTAAAATGAATACAAATAGTATAATTGTTCCTATTTTAGCAATAAAGCCTCTATCGTCTACAATACTGATAATGCTTTTTGCAAGCATTGCAACTATAGGTATACCAAATACACCATACTGTGCTAAATATGATGTTATTGTTGATGTTGCAGAGGTGTAGTCAACAGACATAATAGAAATCTGATCGCTATAATTACCAATACCGCAACCAAACGGAAAAAACTTCCACCATATTTTAAAATCGGTAATAACCGAATTAATACGAGCCGAATTTGATACATTATCCGAATCAAAAAGCTTTGAGAATAAATATTCGTTAAGCCAGTTTATAACCCAGTCACCAAATGCAGATATCAAAACTAATCCGCCGACTATTATCGTTAAAATAATAACATTTATACCCAATGATTTTGATGCAATATTTTTAAACTGCAAAAACTTAATTGCAAGTAAAACAGGTATCATTATAATTCCTGCACCTGAACGAGTAAGTATAAGACACAAAACAAACAACGCCAGAGTTAAATAATAAAGCCATTTTTTTGTCTTTTCTTCACAAAAAACTATTGCTATTGCAAGATAGGACGCCAACAAACCGGGTTCCCACATAACACCCTGAAGTCGTGCAGAAAAATCATTAGTATATTTTATAACTGAAAACACCAGTCCGTGCACATAATTAACACCATTATAATTTGTTATTAAAGGAAAAGAATTAATCAAAGATGTAAAAGAAATCATATATCCGATAAGTCCGCAAACGGATATTATTATCATAGCTTTTACAAATACATCCTTAAAATCTTCCCAACTATAAATAGATGCAATAAGCAGTGCACAAATTATCATAAGTATATGTTTGACAGTAGCAGTAACAATCATATCGGTCATAACTATATCCATAACAAGAACCAATATTATATAATAACATGCAAAATAAATACGATCTTTTCTTATACCTATATCATCACTGTTCAAAAACTTATAAAATAAAAGTGAAATACAGGCGATAAGCGCAATTATTGAAAATACAACGCCTTTATCGGTTACAGAAAAATAATAACCGCTGCATATTATAACTGTCAGGCATGCAATTATTCCCAAATTTCATTCACTCTCATTTCTTTTTACCTTTAATAACATCGCTCCAAAGTTCAGTTGAATCTGCACCCAGCAAATGCTTAAGCTTTGCACCCACAACCTGCTTTACAGCTGTTTTTTTGTCAGGACACATAATGGCACCTATTTTTTTCTCACATTCAATATCAATTGATACTTTATCGGGATGTTTAAGCGGAAATGACAGAGGCTTTGAAGGAATTTCACAAAATCTGTCTGTAAGTCCTTTGGTTTTATCCGTTCCGCCGTGAATAGAAAATTCATCGATACCTATGTTTGTTATTTGATTGCACATAGGTATTATTCCATACATATCACGGGACCGTATGGACCAAAGCATTTGATAATCCCACGACATAAATCTGCCTGTCTTTTTAAATCTGCAATGTTCATTCAATACACTCTGGAACTGATAAATACCAAGTAACCCAGGGTAATACTGCTTAAAGAAATTTATAACATATGATGCTTTTTTTAATGTTTTCAATTCACCGTCATATAAATCAAGGAATTTATGCTTCCAGGACGCCCATCCGCACGGCAACAGATGTTTTGTGAATTTATAGCTTACATCGGACTCCATTTCGGTAAAATAATTTGTACCGCAAATCCACCCAATCTCATCAGCATCGTTATATTTTTCAAGTAGTTCTTTTGCGTATTGAAAAAATGACACTTCCGGCAAATTATCATCTTCAATAAAAATTGCCTTTTCCTCACGCTCAAACACCCATTTGGCACCTTCGCCGATGTTTTTATAAACACCTCTGTTTTCATCTGCATAATGCTTAACAACTTCACAATCCCAATCAATAAGACCTTCCGCTGTTTTCCTGCAATTATCAGATTGAAGCTTTTCTTCTGCATTTCTTCCGCAGTCGGCAAGTAAATAAACTTTTGCCGGTTTTACTTCGCGAAGTCTTGAAATTATTCTGGGCAGCGTATCTGAACGTCTGAACAGTATTAAAGCTACAGGAATATCAAACATAAATTACCTCTATATTTTACTTAACATATTTACAATTTTTTTAAGTGTTACTTTAGGGGTTTTATTCTCCATTGCCCACTTTTGAGCACATAATCCAAACTCATGCAATTCCGAACGATCCTTATTAAGAAGATTTGAAAGTTCTTCTGTAAATTCTTCTATACAAGACGGATTAATGGAATAATAGTAAGGTGTATACTCCTCCGGTATGCAGGGCATATTACACGCAACCAGCGGTGTACCAGATGATATATATTCAATATTTTTTGATGGGAAGCAATATTTTGTCCATTCATCAACAGATTCACGCGGATTAATAAGCAATGTAGCACGCTTCAGTGTTTCCACCATTTCTGCGTTTACCAGTTCCCCGCAATACTGAATACGCGGATCACGCTCACTAACAGTTTTAATGCTTTCAACCATTCCGCCGTGACCATAGAAATATAAACGAGCCTCATCACACTTAACGTTTTCAAATGCTTCAATAAGTTTGTCCACACCAAATTCGCTTTCAAGAAGCCCCGCCATAATACATACTTTTTCAGGATATTTATTTTCCGGAAGGTTTTGACTTTTTACTATATTCTCATCTGCAATGCCTTCCATTACCGTATACGGTTTATGGTTCGGGTTTAAAAGCTTGTCCGTAAGCTCAGTAAGAAAAATATAACCGTCATATGCCTGTATTGCAGCATTTTTGATTTTCATAGGTATTGAGGCTATACCTTTTCTATTGTCATCCCATCTCACTGATGGCGCATCTGTAACAATAGCTATTGTTTTTAATTTTTTAAAAAATCGTGCAGCTATAAGACCGAGTGATAATTCACCTAAAATTATATCACAAATTATGTATCCGTCAGGGTTTTTCTTATGCCATTTTATAACCTCTGAGAAGGTGCGAAAAATAGTATACAAACGATTAAGCTTACGATTCTTTTTTCTGGGCATTATTCTGTATAAGCATCCATCTTCTTCTACTTGTACTGCCTGAAAACTATCGCTAATGCCCTTTGGTATTATTCGTTGCGTAAGAGCTGTCACATCACAATCATTTTCAATAAGACCACGAATTATCAAGCGATTAAATTTCTGTGCCGTATGAGATGATGTGGT
>JAZUOQ010000048.1:0-19342 GCA_045604775.1 Eubacteriales bacterium | reverse complement strand
GGTGATGCCATAACAGAGGCAGCCGGCATTTTGGAAACTTCAGATATTTTCACTGAGACTGTTTTTATGTTTGATGGCTTTTACGGATTTACACCTCAGCAAAAGTTGCTTATAAATCAATTGTTTTTGCAGTGTCCTGATTGTTATTTTGCTTTCACGACCGACCTTGAAAGTCCGCTTTTCAAAACAGTTACTCAAGAGGTAAACGGTATTGTATCAATTGCAGATAAATGCAAAATACATACTGTTTTTGAAAATGTCGGTGATACTTCTTACCGCTTAAAAACTGATAGTTTACAGTTTTTAGAGAAGTGTATGGTAAAATATGAAAACAAAAAAATACTCGGTTATACTGATGACGGGGCTTTTTGTGTGTATAATGCAAAAAATCTTAATGAAGAGTTAAATTATATAGTTTGCAGAATAAAAAACGATGTGATGGAAGGAAAATACCGTTATCGTGACATCGCGGTCCTTTCACCTGATGCAGACGGTACAGGTACGGTTGCAAATGCTGTATTTGAAAAGCATGGTGTACCTGTATTTATTGATACAAAAAAGACACTTTTGTCAAAACCGCTTTGCGCTTTTGCACTTAATGCTCTCGATATTGCAAACAACGGCTTTGAATTTGAAAGTATTTTTTCATTTTTAAAGACAGGCCTTTGCGGTATTTCTTTTGATGATATCAGTATGCTGGAAAACTATGTTCGTATGTGGAAACTGTCACACAAAGCGTGGAAACGCGAAAGGTGGGAGCAAAATCCGTTTGGTTTGGCACCCTTTTATGACAAAACAGAGGCAGAATTTAGACTTGAGCATATAAATGATTTAAAAAACAGGATATACAAGCCCTTGTCGTTGTTCTGTGAGCGGGTAAAGAATGCCAAAAGTGTTCGTGACAGGCTTGTTGCCCTTTACCATCTAACAGAAGATTTTTCCGTAAAAGAAAATTTGGTGAAAAGCAGTGAAAAATTTTTGGAGTCAAACGATTTTCACACTTTTAACGAATACAATCGGATATACAATATATTCACAGATATGCTGGACAGTATTGACTATATATACGGTGATGACGATATACCTTGCTTTGACTCACTTTTACGTGTCTGTGCATCTCAGATAAATATATCTTCGCGTCCGTCACGTGCGGACGAAGTTATTTTTGCCGGAATCGGCAGGGTGCGTACCGAGGATAAAAAATGTGTTTATATTCCGTCAATGAATGATGGTGTTATACCGACAACTATGAGTGATTCATCGCTTATAACAGAAAATGATAAGCGTATTTTCACACGTTGCGGTATAACAGTACCAATGGACTTTGCAAACTATTCATTGCGTGAACGCTTTGATTTGTACAGTGCAATGTTTTCGGCATCTGATGAGCTTACTCTTACCTGTTCGCTGTTTAAAATTACTGGCGATGCAATGAAGAGTTCGGAGTACCTTGATATGCTGTGCCGTGCCACAGGTATAATGCCGATTACCCAAGATGATATCAAAGACGAGTTTTACTATACAAGTCTTGCAGCAGCCGCCGACCTTGCAGTAAGGTGTGGTGACAGGGCATTATCTGATGAGGTGCTTGCTCTTTCGGGTAAACAACCTATAAATGATGCACCGCGAGATACTAAACTTGCAGACAGTATAGTTGAAGCACTTTATTCCAAAAACTTAAAGCTGAGTTTTTCGGGTGTTGAGGAGTATGTAAACTGTCCGTTTAAATTTTTCCTTGATAGAGGGCTTCGCATCGGTAAAACCGAGCCGATTGAGTTTAATCCCGCAAATGTCGGAACATTTATTCATACAGGCCTTGAACGTCTGTTAAAAGACGGATATGATATAACAGATATGACGGATAAGGAATTGCGTGAAACTGTAGGGAAGATAAGTGATAATTACTATCAGAATGAGCTTGCCGATTGTAAGGGTATGTCAAAACGTTTTGATTACCTGTTCTCACGTGCAAGATATGCGTTTGAAAATGCGGCTGAGAATGTTGTAAAAGAAATACAAAACTCAGAATTTAAGCCGTTTGAATTTGAAGTTGACATTTCAAAGTATATTCCGCCTGCACAGCTCGGTGATGGATATACACTTACTCTTACAGGTTATATTGACCGTGTTGATGTCGCTGAAATAAATGGTGAGCAGTTGTTCAAGATTGTTGATTATAAAAGTGGCAATCAGGCTTTTTCACTTGAAAAAATATACAATGGTCTTTCAATGCAACTACCTATTTATGCCGGTGCCATTCGTTCAAAATACGGTGATGTTAAGATATCGGCAATATATTATTTAAAAGTGGGTGTACCGTCTGTTAAACTGGGTAGTAAGCCGATAAGTGAAAGCGATTATAATAAAAAACTGTCTGAGTACTATACACGTGATGGTATATTTGCAGGCTCTGACATTCTGCCTGCACTTGATAAAAGCGGTGAGTTATTTAAAAATGTAAAGAATGACAGGATAGTAACCGATACCGGTATGAACAGTGTCATTGATTTTGCCATTAACAGTTTAAAGAACACAGGTAAAAAGATAGTAAGCGGTATTACTAATATCGACCCTATCCGTGACAGCGATATAAACGCTTGTAAGTACTGCGATTTTAGTGGTATCTGTAAAGTAAAAGATGACTGTGGACGATTACTTGAAACACTGCCCGATGACTTTTTGGGAAAGGAGGCGCGGTATGAAACTGACTGATGCACAACAAAAGGCAATCTCTTGCCGCGGCAACTCACTTCTGGTAAGCGCATCGGCTGGTGCAGGAAAGACCTCGGTGTTGACAGCGCGTGTTTTAAAAATGCTTACTGAGGATAAATGTGATATCGACAGACTGCTTATACTTACTTATACTGAGGCAGCAGCGTCTGATATGCGAAGAAAAATATCTGATGCACTGTCAGATGCAATATCAGTTGATACTGAAAATACACATCTTGCACGTCAGACGGGACTTTTGCCGTGCGCCAAAATATGTACCATTCATTCAGCCTGTCTTTCTATGATACGCGACAATTTTGAAAAGCTGGAGCTTGATCCGCAGTTTTCTGTTGCAGAAGAGGCACAGCTTAAACTTATGCGCGTCGAGTTATTAGATCGATATATTGAATCACTTTATGAAAACAACGAAAATACCAATGTTATAGATTATTTTACAAAAGGACGCGATGATACGGCACTTATAAGCGCTGTTGACAGTATATCCGCTTTTCTTACAAAGGAACCTTATACACATTTGTTTTTTGAGCGTGCTTTTGCTGAATTTAAAAACATATTTGACAGTGTTCCAAATGATTATCTGTACGCTTTTTTACACAGTGAACTGACTGATATCGCGGAGCGGTATGAAAGTTCAGCTCGTCAAATGAAAGAGTGCGGTGATATAAGATTGTGTGATTTTCTGGTAATGGAATCTGATAGCATCCGTCTTGTTTTGAAATATATAACTGCGCGTGATTTTGATAACGCTGTAACTGCGGCAGAGTCTGTAAAATTCAAGACACTTCGTAAGAATAATACAGACAGCGAAGACGGTTTTGAAAAAGTCAGGTTTATTAGGGGTACCCTTAAATCACGATTTAATAACTTAAAAGATAACTTTTTAAGTGATCATTCTGATGTTATACTATCGGATAGAAAAAAAGAACTGGATATACTTAAACAAATATTTAAAATAGCGTTAGATTTTAACACTCTCTTTTTTGAAAAACGTAAGCGTATGCGTATTATGAGTTTTGACGATATTGAAAAATACGCTCTTAAACTGCTTATAGAAAGTTATGACGGAAAGAATATAATAAAAACCGATTTCGCCAAGGAGATGTCAGAGTGTTATGATGAGATAATCGTTGACGAGTATCAGGACTGTAACAGAACGCAGGAACTTATATTCCGTGCTTTGTCAAAGGATAACACCAATATGTTTATGGTGGGAGACGTAAAGCAAAGTATTTATCGATTCCGAAACGCAGAGCCTCAGCTTTTCCTTGATAAACAAAAAAATTCAAAGCGTGCTGAAAACTGTTCTATAACCGAACCGTCGCGGCTTGAGTTGTCACATAACTTCCGCTCTCACGGCTGTATACTTGATTTTGTAAATCGAATATTTGGCTGCATTATGACAAATGAGAGCGGTGGTATTGATTATAGTGACGGTCATTTTCTTACAAATGGCGGTCTGTATCCTAAAACTGATGGTGTCGGTGTTTATTTCAACCTTATAGCAACAGGCGAAACACGGCTTAATAAGGCTACGCGCGCCAAATATGAAGCAGACTATGTTGCGAAAAAAATCAAAAGTATAATCGGTACCGAAATGGTATATGACAGCAAAATGGAATGTGAGCGACCTATTCGTGCTGATGATATTGCGATACTGATGCGTCATCCTAAAATAACCGGTGCAGTTTATGAAAAGGCACTTGAGCGTGAAGGGATTGGTTGCATTAATAATAATCCGTCTGAACGCTATCTCGACACACCTGAAGTGCGCGATGTGCTTGCATTTTTACAAGCGGTGGACAATCCGTATAATGATATTCCGCTCGTTACAGTTATGTACTCTGATTATTTTGGTTTTAATTCAAACGAGCTTGGTGCGATACGCGCAAAAAACCGTCACGCACTATTTTTTGATGCGGTAAAAGATTATGCGAAAACTGACAGGAAAACGGCCGATTTTGTAAATCAACTCGAATCGCTTCGTATACTCAGTCAAAGCACAGATGTATATGGATTAATAAGTGCAATATATGAAAAAAGCGGTATACTTATGCGATTGTGTGCTAATAAAAGCGGTGAAAATGCTATCGCAAACTTGTCAATGCTGCTTGATTTTGCTGCCGAGTTTGAGAGTACACAGTATAAAGGTCTTTTCTCTTTTATAAACTATATAGCAAAGATATCTGAAAATGAAAGCGCAATGCCGATGGCACGGCTCAAAAAATCGGACAGTTGCATAAATATACTGTCTATTCATAAATCAAAGGGACTCGAGTACCCTGTGGTATTTGTTGTTAACACAGGTGATACAATTACACTACGCGACAGGGGTGGGATACTGTCGCATAGTTCTGGTATTATAGGCGGAGATATACGCGATCTAAAGAACCATCGTGAGTTTGGTTCATTCCATCGCCGAATTGTACGCAAAATGCAGGTGGAAGAAGAATTATATGAGGCAATGCGTGTGCTGTATGTTGCACTTACACGTCCGCGCACAAAGTTGTATCTGTATTCAACGGCAGATGTAAAAAATATTGAGAACGCTGTAAAAACCGCGGTAATGCTTTCGGAAAAACCGTCGGTATATGATATCACAGATTCACCTTCATTTTTCAAATGGATGTTGTTTGGTATAATAAATTCAACATCTTCAAATAAACTGCGTGCATTTGCGGGTGAAAAAACGCTTGACGGTGAAAATGACGGCTTGTTTTCTTTAGATATTATTGAAGCAGAACTTTGTGAAATTAAAACAGAGCAAATTAACACGGAGTGTAAGACATCTGATATTACACAACTTCGTGAACTTCTTAATCGTGTATACAAATTTCAAAGCAGTACAGAGATACCTGCAAAGCTGTCGGTATCGGAAATTAAGGGAATGCGTGATGGAGATGACTGCATTGTTCCGTCAGCGGTTTATAAAAAGCCACGGTTTATACAAAAGACTGTGAGCGCAGCTGATAAGGGTAATGCGACACATAAGTTTTTGCAGTTTTGTGATTTTAGCAAAGTCACAGACAGTCTTTCTCTTGATGCAGAGGTTAAAAGACTTGTCGACTACGAGTTTATTACTGAGCGCGAGAGTGAACTTGTGCAGAAGGATAAAGTTCTAAGGTTTCTTACAAGTGTTAAAATGCGTGAATTGTTATGCTCAGACAAGTGCTATAAGGAGGAACGTTTTTTGTTTACGATTCCGGCAAACGAGGTGCTTGATACCACAAGCTGTGAGGAGATAACGATTCAGGGTATACTGGACTGCATATATGTTGTAGACGGACGCGCTGTTATTCTCGATTACAAAACGGACCGTGTGAAAACGGAAGACGAACTGATATTGCGCTATAAGGTACAACTTGATATGTACGAAAAAGCAGTACGAAAAGTTATGGGTCTTGAAACAGCAAATAACTATATTTACAGTTTTGAACTTGAAAAGTTTATAGAATTATAATAAACGGCATAGCATATATTTCTTTAGGAGGATTTGTGCTATGCCGTTTTTATTGCCTTGCCAGATAAAATACAAGCCGAGCGGTCACAGTGAAAAAGATGCAAAAAAGTATTTAAAGGAGTACGGTGCAAACTCGTTCACCGAAAAGCCGAGAAAAACTTTTTTTAAGCAGTATCTGTCCGCATTCGGCGATCCAATAATAAAAATACTTCTTATAGCGCTTGCGCTGAATATAATTATTGCTTTTAAGAATGCAAATATATATGAACCGCTCGGCATTGCTGTGGCGGTATTTCTGGCTACATTTGTTTCAACACTTTCCGAGTACGGAAGCGAGAGCGCATTTTATGAATTGTCACGAAAGTCAGGTGCACAGGAATGTCGTGCGGTAAGAAACGGAAAACTTATTGTTCTTCCTGTTTGCGATATTACTGTGGGAGACAGTATAATATTGTCTGCCGGAGAGAGAGTACCGGCAGATGGCATTGTCGTACAGGGGCGTGTGCTTGTAAATCAGTCTGCGCTTAACGGCGAGAGTAAAGAAGCTCAAAAAGAACCGTCAAAGCTTACTGATAAATGGGATCTGGATGATAGAGCTCAGTTGTTTTGCGGTAGTGTTATCACTTCAGGCGAGTGTATAATGGCGATAGGGCGCACGGGTGATAATACTTTTTATGGCAGTATAGCAAGCGAACTCCAAAGTGATAAAGAAAAAAGTCCGCTTACTGAAAGACTCAGGCGCCTTGCAAAAGTACTTAGCATTATCGGTTACTGTGCATCAGGATTGGTATTGTTTGCTGACTTGTTTAACTCGATTTTTATAGACAATGGGTTTAATAAAACTTTTATAATAAATGAACTGATGTCTCCCTCTGCTATGATATCTAATTTGCTCCACGCGATAACGCTTGCGATAACAGTAGTGGTCGTGGCGATACCGGAAGGACTTCCTATGATGATAACGGTAGTTCTTTCCTCTAATATGCACAGGCTAAAGCGTGATAATGTGTTGGTTCGTAAATTAGTCGGTATTGAAACGGGCGGTAGTCTTAATATACTGTTTTGTGATAAAACAGGCACTGTTACGACAGGTAAATTGTCTGTGACCGGATTTTACGATACGAATGGAAACTATTACAAAAAAATTCCTGCAGATTTTAAAACTGATATACTGAGGTCTTTGGTTTTAAATAATGAAAGCACCATGATAGGAAACACAGCGACAGGCGGTAATGCAACTGATCGTGCACTGTTGGAGTATGCCTATGATCGAAATTGTAAAAAAGAAACGGTATCCAAAAAGATACCGTTTGACAGTACACGTAAATATTCTGCGGTCCTGTGCCGAGGCACGTGGTACATAAAAGGTGCACCGGAGGTTGTTTTTTCAAAGTGCAGTATCGTATCCAAAGAGATTTATGCCAAGTTTGAGCAACTGACAACAACAGGTGCGCGTGTGATAGCACTGGCAAAAGGGACGGATGGCGTCAGATACACGCTTTTGGGAATTGTCATAATAAGTGATAAAATCCGACGTGATGCACGACAGGCGGTAAAGACGGTACGCGGTGCAGGTATATCAGTATGTATGGTGACAGGTGATAATCTAGACACCGCTTGTGCAATAGCCGAAAACTCAGGTATACTTGACAGGAATGGTATAACACTTACAAGCGAGCAATTGTCGCGTATGAGTGATAATGAACTATGCAATATACTGACGAAACTTCAAGTTGTAGCCCGTGCTTTGCCAAGTGATAAAAGCAGACTTGTACGTATTGCAAAGAGTATGGGCCTTGTTTGCGGTATGACAGGTGATGGTATTAATGATGCTCCTGCACTCCGTCAGGCAGATGTTGGCTTTGCAATGGGCAGCGGTACTGAAGTGGCAAAAGAAGCGGGAGATATTGTTATTCTTGACGACAGTTTTTCTTCTATTGCAAAATCAATACTGTACGGCAGAACGATTTTCAAGTCGATTCGTAAGTTTATTGTATTCCAACTAACTCTTAACCTGTGCGCTGTCGGTATATCGGTTATCGGTCCTTTTATCGGCTCAGATACCCCTGTTACCGTTATGCAGATGTTATGGATAAATATAATAATGGATACACTTGCAGGACTTGCGTTTGCAGGTGAAGCACCACTTAAATCGTATATGAATGAGGCACCTAAAAAACGTAGCGAGCCTGTGCTTAATGGCGCTATGGTGCTTCAGATAATGTCAATGGGGCTGTACAGTCTGTTTTTGTGCATAATGTTTTTAAGTACCCGATATTTTAAAGTTCATTTCGGTTATTACAGCGGTACCACCGAGTTTATGACTGCATTTTTTGCGCTGTTTATTTTTTGCGCGGTATTTGAAGGTGTTCTGGCGCGAAGTGTAAGGACAAATATATTTGCAGGCCTTTTGAAAAACAAAAGCTTTATCGGTATTTTCTTGCTCATTACAGCAGTACAGATATGGCTTATATATAATGGCGGAGTAATGTTTAGAACAACTCCGATACCGATATCGCGCCTTGTTGCATCTATCTGCCTTGCCGCAACGGTAATACCGTTTAATGTTATATGTAAACTGATATTCGGTAAACAAAAAAACTATTAAATCAGACGCAATGATAGGCTGCGTAAAAAAATAATATGACCCGATCGAAAAGGTCGGGTCATATTATTTTTCTGTTTACACGGTAATCGAAAAAATTAAAAAAGCTTTTAATATTTATCTGTAAATACTGTTTATATTTTTATAAAACAGTATACCCTGCATCTGTTACAGCTTTAGCAAGAACACTGGTATCAACATCTTTTGTAAGTGTTACAACAGCGGATTTAGTTTTATGTGAGGTTATAGCACTTTCTACGCCGTCAATCGCCTCTAATGCACTTTTAACGTGTGCTTCGCAGTGAGGGCACATCATACCTTCAATTTTAAGTATTTTTTCCATTTTATTTATCTCCTTTTTATTATAAAGTTTAATTGTATTAAGACGCAGGGCGTTTGTTACGACACAGAAACTGGAAAGGCTCATTGCCGCGGCAGCGAACATAGGGTTAAGTTTAAGCCCTAAAAGAGCAATAAAAGCGCCTGCCGCAAGCGGTATACCGATAACATTATATATAAATGCCCAGAATAAATTCTGATGTATGTTACGTAGTGTTTTTCGTGATATTTGTATTGCACGCGGTACATCTGCAAGATTGCTGTGCATAAGAACCACATCCGCAGCATCTATTGCGACATCCGCGCCTGCACCAATCGCAATACCTGTATGTGCACTCATAAGAGCAGGGGCATCATTTATACCGTCACCTACCATCGCTGTGCGTCCGCTTTTACAAAGTTGGCGAATAACGTTTTCTTTACCATCCGGCAGAACCCCTGCAATAACCTTGTCAACACCGACTTTTTTTCCAATTGCGTTTGCGGTACGTTCGTTATCGCCTGTGAGCATTACAACATTAATACCCATTCTTTTAAGTTCGGTAATTGCCTCATAACTGTCATCCTTTATCGTATCTGCTACTGCAATAATACCGATAAGGGTTTCGTTTTTTGCAAACAAAAGGGGTGTTTTTCCATCATTTGCAAGACTGTTTGCTGTATCAATTATATCACTTTGTATATTACAAACGGAAGATATATATTTAAGACTGCCTCCGTGTAACGTGTCGCTAAAAAGATTTGCAGTAACACCATTGCCTGTCAGCGCTTTAAAATCTGTGACTTCGGGACAGGTGATGTTTTTTTCGTTTGCTTTAAGTACTACAGCCTTTGCCAGCGGATGCTCACTTTTTTGTTCAAGTGCCAAAGCAAATGTCAAAAGCGTATTTTCACTTATATCTATAGGGATTATATCGGTAACGACCGGTATACCTTTTGTGACAGTACCCGTTTTATCAAGCGCGATGGTTTTTATCTTTCCTGCATTTTCAAGAGCCGTGGCAGTTTTAAAAAGTATGCCGTTTTTTGCGCCAACACCGTTTCCTACCATTATTGCAACAGGTGTTGCAAGACCTAATGCGCACGGACAACTTATTACAAGAACCGAAATTGCACGTGCGAGTGCAAAACCAAACGTTTGACCAACTGTCAGCCACACAACAGCTGTTATCAGTGCAATTATCATTACAACGGGTACAAATATGCCTGATACCTTATCTGCTATTTTTGCGACAGGCGCTTTGGTTGCTGCTGCATTTTCCATCATTTTAATTATTTGTGACAGGGTGGTATCCTCACCCACTCTCAATGCTTCGCATTTGATATAGCCTGAGGTGTTAATTGTTGCAGAATAAACGGTATCGCCAATTGTTTTATCAACAGGAATACTTTCACCGGTAAGTGCAGATTCGTTAACAGCGGTATTCCCTTCAATAACACGCGCATCTACCGGTATATTTTCGCCCGGTTTTACCGCAAATATATCACCCTTTTTAAGTGTATCTATAGGTACGATTATTTCCTTACCGTTTTTTATAACAGTTGCGGTTTTAGGTGCTATTTTCATAAGAGATGACAGAGCATCGGTAGTTTTACCTTTTGAGTGAGCCTCCAGCATTTTACCGACTGTAATAAGCGTTACGATCATTGCAGCAGATTCAAAATAAAGTTCGTGCATATATGAATGTATACCTGTAAAATCTCCATTCATAGCACATCCGCTCATTGCAAACACAGCATAAGTACTGTATATAAATGAGGCACCCGAGCCAAGAGCAACAAGAGTATCCATATTAGGTGCGCGGTGTACAAGGCCCATAAAACCATTTGTAAAAAACTTGCCGTTTATTATCATAACGGTAAGTGCTAAAAGCATTTGAGTAAGACCCTGAGCTATCGGGTTAAGAGCAAGAAAAGAAGGCAGAGGTGCACCCCACATTGTATGGAACATTGAAATGTACATCAAGACTGACAGAAAAAAGATAGATGAAACAAGCCGTTTTACAAGATTTGGTGTTTCACTATCCTTTATTTCAGTTTGAACTTTTTGTTCGTCTTTGACAGAGGCACTGTAACCTGCGGTAACGACTGCGTTAATAACATCATCGCTGTTTACATTTCCCTCAACACTCATTGAGTTGGTGAGCAGACTTACTGAGCACTCAGTAACCCCTTCAAGTGATTTTACTGCCTTTTCTACACGAGCTGAGCAGGCAGCACAGCTCATACCTGTAACATTATACTGTGTCATTTTTCGCCCCATAACTCTGTTGATAAATATCTTTCGCCTGTGTCGGGAAGCAGTACTACTATACATTTATCGGTATACTGCTTAGCAAGACACGCACCTGCATACAGCGCAGCGCCTGACGATATTCCCACCAGAATACCCTCGCTTGAAGCAAGATTTCGTGCGCAGTTATATGCATCTGTATGATGAACGGTGATTATTTCATCAATAACACTTCTGTCAAGGTTGTCAGGCACAAAGTTTGCACCGATACCTTGTAATTTATGCGGGCCTGATTTTCCCTCGCTTAACAGCGGCGAGTCTTTTGGTTCGACTGCGACTATTTTTATACTGTTATTTTTACTTTTAAGATATTTGCCGACACCCGAAACAGTGCCGCCTGTACCGGCACCTGCAACAAAAATATCTATTTTACCGTCTGTATCACGCCATATTTCCGGTCCTGTTGTATCAAAGTGCGCGTTTGGGTTTGATGGGTTATAAAACTGACCTGCGATAAAAGAATTCGGTGTTTTTTTCAAAAGTTCATTTGCTTTATCAACGGCACCTGTCATACCAAGCTTACCGTCAGTCAAAACAAGTGTTGCTCCGTATGCCTTAAGTAAAGCCCGTCTTTCAGCACTCATCGTGTCAGGCATTGTGAGTATAACCTTCATACCGTATACGGCAGCGACTGCCGCAAGACCCACACCTGTGTTACCGCTTGTCGGTTCTATAATAACCGAGTCTTTTGTTATATTACCGCTTTCTAACGCATCTTTTATCATACGGAACGCAACCCTGTCCTTTGCGCTTCCTGCAGGATTTTTACATTCCAATTTAACAAGCAGGGGTGTTTTTAGTCCTACTTTTTGTGAATAGTTTGAAATACGCACCAGCGGTGTGTTGCCTATTAGTTCAGTAATGTTATTATAAATCATATTATCCTTTCAATCTTACAACTGATTTTACCATTTGATGATCAGATATTTCTGTTACTTTTATTACAAGTGTTTCTGTTTCAAGAGAAGGCGTTTCGCCGTCATTGGGTATATTACCAAGTTCAGAGAATACATAACCTCCGAAAGTGTCACAGTCTGTTTGTGCAAAAGTTATACCGAGTGCCTGCTCAACATCGGCTATAGGAGTTGTGCCAAGAATGTACCAAAAGCTTTCGCCGTCTTTTTCATTTTTGACTATTTCGGGCGTTTCATCGTTGAAGTCACCTAAAATTTCTTCAATAAGATCTTTGAGTGTTATAATACCTGTCATACCGCCGTGCTCATCAAGAACTACAGCATAAAAGTTTTTTATGCGCTTCATATTTTTGAATAACACATCTGCTTTTACCGTTTCAGGTACAAAATAAGCAGGTTTAACCGCCTCTTTCATAACCGCCTCGCGTGTAGGCTCTTTTATTTTAAAGTAATCTTTAACTGACAAAATGCCTACAACTTTGTCCGGAGTTTCATCACATACCGGATACCGATTATAAATACCCTCGCGTATAATATTGTCCCATTCCTCATCGCTTTCTTCTAAAAACAGCATACGCACATCGGTACGATGCGTGCAGATTTCGCCGGCGGTAATATCGTCAAATTCAAATATGTTGCGGATAAGATCTTTTTCCTCGTTGTCAATATTACCGGCATCCACCATCATAACAATATCTTCTTCGCTTACCTCTTCCTCCTCTTCATTGGGATCAATACCCATAACACGCAGTATACCGTTTGTGCAGGCGGTAAGGAGTGATACAAGAGGTGCAAACACCTTTGATACGGTATATATCATACCTGACAGAGCAAGCCCCAGTTCTTCGGAACGGCGCATGGCAATACGCTTGGGTACAAGTTCACCTAGAATAAGCGTTACAAAAGATAGGATTAATGTTATAAGTATTACGCATACACTATCAAGTATATTTCGCGGTATTTCTACATTTGAAGACAGTATCCAACCGACAAGTCTGTCAGAAAAATTGTCCGCTGCAAAAGCAGAACCGAGAAAACCGGAAAGTGTTATTGCTACTTGTATAGTTGCTAAAAATCGTGCAGGATTACCTTTAAGTTTTATAAGGCGTGCAGCTTTTTTATTTCCTTCGTCCTTCATTTTTTCAAGATAAATATCGTTTATTGATATAACCGCAATTTCAGCGCACGCAAAAACTGCATTAAGCGATATTAGTACAAGTTGTAAAATCAGCATCAGCCAAATGTCCATTAAGTTACAATTCCCTCTTTCCGCCGATAAATACGGCTTTTAACTTTAAATTTTTATCCATTATAATAAAATCGGCATATTTCCCTGTTGTGATAGATCCGATTTTATTATACATACCTATATGCTTTGCAGGTGTTGCAGAGCATGCTTTTACAGCGTCTTCAATCGGTATACCTATTTCGATAAGTTTTTTGAAACCGGAAAGAAGAGTTGAAGCACTGCCTGCAAGTGTCCCGTCAGAAATCCGTGCACATCCGTCCTTGAGTGTTACCTCAAGTCCGCCGGAAATATAGTTCCCTTCAGGCAGACCTGTGCAGGGTAGAGCATCACTTATCGCACAAACCCTGTCAGCACCCACTGTTTTAAAAACTGTTTTAATAACTGCAGGATGTATATGTATACAGTCACATATAAGTTCGGTAAAACAACTGTCCGATTCAAATGCAGCACCCACAACACCGGGATCGCGGTGGTTTAATGGCGTCATTGCATTAAAAAGATGAGTAATACCTGTGGCGCCTGCGTCAAGTCCGCGCTTTGCCTCGTAATAATCGGCAGAGGTATGGGCAATACTTACTGCACACAGTTTTGATACCTTTTCAATATATTCTACAGCACCGTCAAGTTCGGGTGCAACATCAGCTATCGTAATGATACCGTTTGATCTGTCCCATAAATATTTAAATTCGTTATAGTCGGGATTTTTGATAAACTTTGGATTTTGAGCACCTTTTTTTGCTGCTGAAAAATATGGACCCTCCATATTTATACCGATAAGCCGTGAGCCGCCTGTCTGTTCTTTTTTGTAACAATCAGCTGATACAAACGCTTTTTCAAGCGAGTGTATGTCAAGTGTCATCGTAGTAGGACAAAATGAGGTAATACCGTCTTTTGCCAAAAAATCACCCATTTTTTTAAATGCATCAATATCTCCGGCAGATGCATCCGCATTTACACAACCGTGTATATGAATATCGACAAAACCCGGTAGAACATAACAGCCGTCAGCATCAAATATATCACCGTCGTCAGTGTCACAAAATATGCCGTTATTTACAAATAAATCACGCTTCTCAAAACAATTATTATCATAAAATACATTTGCGTTAATTATTTTCATATATACTCCTCCATATAAAATATTAACATACCAAAATTTAAAATGCAACATTTGACAGAAGTATAAAAATAAAGTATAATAAGTTTTATAATTAATAAAGGAAAGAATTATGGCGAGAAAGAACGATTATACAAATGAAAGCATAACATCACTTAAAGGCGCGGACAGGGTTCGCAAGCGTCCGGGTGTTATATTCGGATCAGATGGGCTTGAGGGGTGTAAGCACTCTGCATTTGAGATACTTTCAAACTCTATTGATGAAGCACGTGAGGGACACGGAAACAAGATAATTGTGACTTCGTTCAAGGATGGTTCTATCGAGGTAGAAGATTTTGGGCGTGGCTGTCCTGTTGATTTCAATAAGAGTGAAAATAAATACAATTGGGAACTTGTATATTGTGAACTGTATGCGGGCGGTAAATACAACACCAATGACGGTGAAAACTATGAGTATTCACTTGGCCTTAACGGTTTGGGTGCGTGTGCAACACAGTACTCATCAGAATATATGGATGTAACGGTACACCGTGACGGTAAAAAGTATACGCTTCATTTTGAAAAAGGTGAAAATGTTGGCGGTCTTTATGAGGAGGAAACTACCCGTAAAAAGACAGGTACCGTAACACGTTGGAAGCCGGATATTGAGGTGTTTACCGATATTGCTATTGAAAAGGAATATTTTGAGGATGTTCTTAAAAAACAGGCTATAGTAAATGCGGGCATAACTTTTGTGTTCAGGTATGAAGGAGAAAGCGGTTTCGAAACTGTTGAGTACTGTTATCAGAACGGTATTTCAGACTATATTTCCGAACTTGCAGGCGAAAATGCTTTAACATCACCTGTTACGTGGTCGGATGAACGCCGTGGCCGTGATCGTGCAGATAAACCCGAGTATAAGGTTAAACTATCCTGTGCATTTGCTTTTTCAAATACTGTTAATGTTATTGAATACTATCATAATTCAAGTTTTCTGGAGCACGGCGGTGCACCTGACAAGGCACTCAGAAGTGCGTTTGTTGCGGAATTTGATGCATATTTAAAGCAGGAAGGTAAATATAACAAAAATGAGGCAAAAATAACATTTCAGGATATTGCCGACTGCCTTATCTATGTTTCAAACTGTTTTTCAACGCAAACGAGCTATGAAAATCAGACTAAAAAGAGTATTACAAATAAGTTTATACAGGAATGTACTGCTGACTTTTTAAGACAGAATTTAAAGATTTATCTAATTGAAAACCCGCTTCCTGCACAAAAGATCGCAAACCAGATACTTATTAACAAGCGTGCAAGGGAGAAGAGTGAGCGCGAACGTATCAATATCAAAAAAACGCTGTCGGGAACGCTGGATATCACAAACCGTATACAGAAATTTATCGACTGCGAAACGAAGGATGTTACAAAGCGCGAGTTATACATTGTTGAGGGCGACTCGGCAATGGGTTCGTGTAAACAGGGCCGTGACTCTTTCTTTCAGGCGATTATGCCTGTCAGAGGTAAAATACTCAATTGCCTTAAGGCTGAGTATGACAAGATCTTTAAAAGCGATATTATTGTTGATCTTTTAAAGATACTCGGTTGTGGTGTTGAGATAAAAACAAAGAATACTAAAGATTTACAAAACTTTGATATAAATAATTTGCGTTGGAATAAGATCATTATATGTACCGATGCGGATGTTGATGGATTTCAGATACGCACGCTTATTCTTACAATGCTGTACCGACTCACTCCAACTCTTATTGAGGAGGGCTATGTTTATATTGCTGAGTCACCGTTGTTTGAAATAACAGTGCAGGGTTCTGACATACCTCGATTTGCGCACAGTGATCGAGAAAAAGACGAGATAGTGGCATCATTCAAAGGCAAGAAATGTACCGTTATGCGTTCAAAAGGACTTGGTGAAAATGAACCGGATATGATGTGGCTCACAACAATGAGTCCTGAAACAAGACGGCTTATAAAGGTAACGCCCGATGATGCCGAAGCTACAGCGCAGATGTTTGACATACTGCTGGGCGACAATCTTCAGGGCAGAAAGGATTTTATATCGGAAAACGGGTACAAGTACCTTGACGATGTTGATTTATCATAACTATGGCAAAAAAGAAGAAATCAATACAAAAAGAATATAAAGAAGCACCGCCTATATTAAAAGGAATTACCGAAACGCTTGAAACTAACTATATGCCTTATGCGATGAGCGTTATTATGTCACGTGCAATCCCTGAGATAGATGGGCTTAAGCCTGCACACAGAAAACTGTTGTATACAATGTATGGAATGGGATTGTTGCGCGGCAGACAGAAATCAGCAAATATTGTCGGTGCGACTATGAAACTTAATCCGCATGGTGATGCGGCAATATATGAAACAATGGTAAGACTTACACGCGGTTATGAGGCAATGCCTCACCCGTTTGTAAATTCAAAGGGTAACTTCGGTAAGCATTATTCGCGTGATATGGCATATGCAGCATCACGTTATACAGAAGCCGGTCTGTGTCCAATTTGCCACGAACTGTTTGATGATATAGACAAGGATACTGTAGATTTTGTGCCTAATTATGATAACTCGACAACAGAACCTACGCTGTTTCCTGTTTCTTTTCCTACAGTTCTTACAACTCCCAATCAGGGAATCGCTGTCGGCATGGCATCAAATATCTGCTCATTTAATCTTAATGAGGTATGTGATACTGTTATAGAGTACCTGTCCAATCCCGACCACGATTTTCGTATAACAATGCCTGCACCCGACTTTTCAACCGGCGGTCAGATACTTATGACCAAGTCTTCTATTGATGATGTGTACAATACCGGAAGAGGCAGCATCCGTATACGCTCTAAGTATACGATAGAAGACAAAACGTCAAGTATTGTTGTTACTGAAATACCATATACTACGACAATCGAGGCAATTACGGATAAGATAGTAGAACTGGTAAAGGGCGGGAAATTACGTGAGATATCCGATATCAAGGATATGTCCGACTTGTCAGGCCTTAAGATACGTATTGAGCTTAAGCGCGGTACCGATCCTGAAAAGACAATGGCAAAGCTGTTTAAAATGACACCGCTTGAGGACAGCTTCGGGGCAAACTTTAATATACTAATTGCAGGTATGCCTAGGGTTATGGGTGTCAAAGAGATTATTGTCGAGTGGCTTGCGTTCCGAACCGAATGTATAAAACGAAGAACATATTACTCTTTAAACAAGTGCAAGGAAAAGCTGCATCTGCTTTTAGGTTTAAAACTCATACTTCTTGATATAGATAAAGCAATTAAGATAGTGCGCGAAACGGAACATGACGATGAGGTTGTACCAAACCTTATGATAGGTTTTGGTGTTGATGAAGTACAGGCGGAATATATAGCTAATATTAAACTTCGCCATCTGAACCGTGAGTATATTTTAAAGCGCTTAGAGGATATTGAAGAACTTGAAAAAGAAATTGAAGAACTTGACAGTATACTTAAGAGTCGTGCAAAGCAGAACAGAATAATTATCAACGATTTGAAACGTATTAAAAAACAGTATGGCAGTGAGCGTAAGAGTGAGCTTGTCTATGACGACGATATTGAAGATATCAGTTCGGATGCTCATATTGAGAACTATCCTGTTTCACTGTTTTTGTCAAAAGAAGGATATTTTAAGAAAATCACGCCTCAGTCATTGCGTATGAATGATAATCAGAAGTTTAAGGACGGCGATTCGCTCAGGTGCAGTTTTGAAAGTGAAAATATAGCTGAGCTTATGTTCTTCACCACCAAACAAAACGTTTATAAATGCAAGGCTAATGAATTTTCAGACAGTAAAGCCAGCGCACTTGGCGACTACCTTCCTTCAGTACTTTCAATGGATGCGGATGAAGGCGTTGTCGGAATGGCACATACCGTTGATTATAATGGATTTATGGTGTTCTTCTTTGATAATGGACGTATTGCAAAGATACCGCTGTCAGCATACAAAACTGTTGCAAACAGGAAACGTCTTGTAAACGGATATTGTGATAAGTTTGCGCTTGCCGATGTATTCTTTGTAAAAGAGGATTGTGATTTTGCGATTACTGCTTCCAATAACAAGGCAGTAATTATAAACACAGCGCTTATCCCCATAAAGACAACTAAAAGTTCTCAGGGTGTTATTGCGTTTACACAGAAAGGTAAAAACACGGTTAGTGAGGTTTGTTTACTGTCAAACTCACCAATACAAAAGACAGACTACTACAGAGCAAAAGCTATACCGGCAGTAGGTCATTTTTTAAGGGATGCCGATTTAGATAATCCCGAACAGATAAGAATCGAGTGATATAAATGCAATATGTAACAGCAGAAGTTACAGCAAAACGCTTAGGTGTTACCGTACGTGCAGTTCAAAAATGGGCCAAACAAGGTAAAATCTATGATGCACATAAATCGGGAAGGGACTGGATGATACCTATTGATGCAGTACATCCCGGTAAAAGTGCAGAACTTACTGATACCGGTGCCTATAAACTTTCCGGAACTCCCATTCCGTTGCTTGGGGGCTACTATACACCTGGTGAAGCTATTAATTTTATAGAAAGTATTGAAAATCAAGACGAGCGAAATCTTGCTTTTGGTGAATACTACTATCACACAGGCAAGT
>JAZUOQ010000047.1:0-6061 GCA_045604775.1 Eubacteriales bacterium | reverse complement strand
GTTTTTTCCAAAAGTTCTTTTTTTGTCATTTTATAAGTCCTTTTTTAGTTAGTATATTGCATATTTTCTGTCCTTTGGGAAGGAGCAGCACATCGTATTTGTTAATTGCTTTAAATAAGAAAACAAGAATTACATATAATATTGCAGCGACACCTATAAATACAAGTGTCATAAGTTTTGATTCGCCTATTAATGAGTTGAGAAGCGAGGCTATGCCGATAGAAATTGCTGATGCAGCAATCGGCTTTATAAATACGGATAAAAAGTGAGGCTTGTACCTTTGGTATTTGTATAGCATTATCAAATTTATTATCAGTATTGAGCCATAGCAAGCAAGCGTTCCAAAAGGTGCACCGTTTATTCTGATATCTGGGTTTGATACAAGGGTTATGTTTATAATTATCTTCAAAACCGCACCAATAAGCATTGAAACCATTGGCACCCAAGCTTTGCCGCAAGACTGTAAAAACAGGTTTGTCGGATAAACTGTAGCAACGAGATAAATTCCGAGTGCAAGTATGGTGAATGCAGGTGCTGCGACAATAACTTCATCCGGCTGTGAGCCATAAAGAAGAGATAGTATCGGTTTTGAAAAGAACGAAAGACCGATAGCACAGGGCGCTGCGATCAGTGATACGATGCGCATTGACGAATCCATATTTTCGTGCGCTTCTTTAATTTTGCCTTTTGAAAAAAGTTCTGAAACAAACGGTAAGACTGAAATGCCAATGGTTTGTGTAATTGTTGGCGGAAGATTAAAAAGAGAATAACAGCATCCCGAATAACTTCCGTAGATAAAATTGGCTGTTTCATCGGCAAGTCCTGAAGCAATAAGAGCTCTTTTAACAAATATCATATCAAGTAAAGATGTAATACTCATAACTGATGCGCTTATGGTTACAGGTACTGCAATTTTTACCAATGCTTTAAATAGTGTGCTGTTGTTTCTGCTGGCAATAGGGTTTTGAACCGTTGTGTCAATTTCTTGTTTACCAAAATAGAACCGTATAAACATAAATATCATTGATAAGAACGAGCCAAGAGTTACACCAAGTATTGCACCGCAGGCAAGAAGGTCATATCTCTTACCGTATCCCATTGATATCAGTACGATTACGATACCAAGCCCCAGCAGTTTGGTTGAAGCCTCAATTATCTGAAAAATGGCAGTAGGGGTCATATTTTTATAACCCTGAAAATACCCTTTAAATGCCGAACTCAATGATACAAAAAATACTGCGGGAGCTATAGCGACGATAGAAATTGCAGATTCGGGTGTCTTTACTATCTGTTCAGCAAATAACCGCGCACAGAATATAAGTACAGCAGTACCTATTATACCTACAACAGAAAACACTTTAAGGGCCAGTGACAGTATTTTTTTTGGTTCATCAATTCTACCCAGAGCATTTGATTCACTTACCATCTTTGCTATGGCAACCGGTATTCCGCCGGTAGATATTACAAACAAAAGTGAGTACACTTGGTACGCATCGTTGTAATATCCAAAACCGTCACCGCCGATAAGATTGAACAGCGGTATTTTGTAAATAAAGCCTATCACTTTAACAAGCGCCAGTGCAACAGTAAGTATCATAGCGCCGTTTAAAAAATTCTTTTTGGTATTCTGAGACAAAACTGATACCGCCTTTACTTTAATGCTTTTCCGCACTTATTGCAAAAACTCGCATTCTGTGCATTAGTATTTTTACATTCGGGACATATGTTTTTAAACTTTGTCATTTCCTCAGTTACCGTATCAAGTTCTGTTTTGAGTGATGTGATTTCATCGATAAATACCTGAGTATCACCGCATTCTTCATTTTCTGTAACCGAAAGTTTGTATATAAGCTCACCTAAAAGTTTATACTGCTCATTTATCTGTGTTTTGAGCTTTAATGCTTTATATTCCAACGATACAAAATCTTTTGCATCCTCTGCCTTGTCACAGACAAACTTTCCTGCCTTTTTTGTTTTTTCTACAAATTCATCAATAAATGCCATATATTTATTACTCCTTATTAAAATTAAATTATAAACAGTAAGACGGCACAACTTTCGCCGTACCGTCTTACTGTTTTGCATTAAAAATAGGAGGGGGATTAAGATAAGTTATCTTATCTTGCTTACAGTATAACATACGGTATGCCTAAAGTTGTTATCAAATTTTTAATATTCTGTTAATTGCGCGATCTTAGCTTTGCAAAAAAATCTTTGAGAATATCGGAACACTCTTTTTGCATTATTCCATACTCAATGATAGGTTTGTGATTAACGGGTAATTTGCTCACATCGGTAATACTCCCCAAAGCACCTGCTTTAAGATCAGCGGTTCCGATAACTACACGTTCAATACGCGAATTTATAATAGCACCGGCACACATAATACATGGTTCCAGAGTAACATACAAAGTACAACCGATAAGCCGCCAACCACCCAATTTTTTGCACGCCTTCTGTATCGCAATCAGTTCAGCGTGAGCTGTGGCATCACCTGCACGTTCGCGCTTATTGTAGCCTCTGGCAATGATCTTTCCGTCTTTGACAACAATGGCGCCTACAGGCACCTCGCCTTCATTATAAGCCCTCTTTGCAAGCAAAAGCGCTTTTTTCATATAGTTTTTATCGTCCATACCATTTATTATATGCTATTTTCTGTTAAAGGTCAATATATATTAGTGGTGATAAATGTGATTTATATTTTGATGGCTGTTCATATCTATTTCACAGTAAAGTCACGTTTTGTGCAGAAATATCTATTTCGGGGTATTCGTCATACCTTTTGTCCAAACACAAAACAAAGTGGTATAGGTACTTACTCTGCTTTTTCGACAGCACTTGGCACAACGATCGGTGCGGGAAATATAACCGGAGTCGCCGTTGCAATATCTGTCGGAGGTGCCGGATCGGTTATGTGGATGTGGCTGTCGGGGATACTTGCAATGTCCACCAAATATGCTGAAAGTTATCTGGCACTTAAATATGGCGAAAAAGGATTTGGAGGCCCGTCAGTTATTCTCAAAAATATTGGCAAAGAACGCCTTTCTGTTTTTTGGACTCTTGCGTGTGCCGGTGCAGGTCTTGTTATGGGAAGTGCAGTGCCCTCAAATTGCCTTGCGGAAATTTTGCCTGTACCGCGCTTTGTTACAGGATTTATTCTTGCATTTACCGTCGCACTTACAGTTTCGTTTGGTGTAAGAGGCATTTCAAAACTGGCAGATCTGTTAGTTCCCGTAATGACGGTGGTATTCCTTGCTTTTTCGTTGGCTGTAATATTTGTAAAAATCAAAACAGTTCCATTAATTTTAAAATGCATAGTGACTGATGCCTTTTCATTTTCTTCTTTTTTTGGTGGAACACTTGGATCGTGTATCAAATGCGGTATTGAACGCGGATTGTATTCAAACGAAAGCGGACTTGGTAGTGGCGGTGTACTTGCTGCCGAATCAGGTGACTCTGACTGGCATATGGGTGCTTTATCCGCAATGACGACAGTATTCTGGGATACTGTTGTTATGTGTGCCGTAACAGGCATTATGTTTCTGACGGCGGGTAATGGTGATACAGCGGAAGAAATAATGACAAGCGCATTTTTCTCATTGCCA
Source organism: Eubacteriales bacterium (assembly GCA_045604775.1). Taxonomy (GTDB): domain Bacteria; phylum Bacillota; class Clostridia; order Oscillospirales; family QAKW01; genus RGIG9041. Next base: position 2,456 of record JAZUOQ010000047.1, on the reverse strand, counting down.
TTGGGTAATATAGTTTTACCGCTTTGTATGTCACTGTTTGTTTTTGCATCCGTTATCGGCTGGTATTATATTGTTAACCGTACTTTGAGATATGTGTTTAAAACTACTGCAATTTATGATATATTCTTTATTATATCGATTTTTACGGGTGCTCTTTTCCGTGGTACATTCATATGGCAACTCGCTGATGGTATAAATCTTATTATGCTGTTACCTTCTTTGTATGTTTTGCTCAAAATGTCTGATAAAATTCTTTACATAAAAGATAATTAGTGTTATTATAATATATTATATTGATTTTAAGAAGGTTTAGTTATGACTAGTGAAAAACTTAATATTGCCGTTCTTTTCGGCGGTGTAACAAGTGAATATAAAATTTCTTGTCTTTCAGCTGCGAACGTAATCAGCATTCTTGATACTGAGAAGTATAGCATTTATGTTATAGGTATAACCAATAAAGGCAAATGGTTTTTGACTGATGCAACAACAGATGAGATACGAAATGATAAATGGCTTGATGCGCATAATCGTGAAGCAGTTATTTCGCCTGATCGCTCAACACACGGAATTTTGCTTTCCGGCGGTAAAAAAATTAAAATTGATGTTGCGTTTCCTGTAATGCACGGTAAAAATGGTGAGGATGGTGCAATTGCTGCTTTATTCCAACTTGCAGGCATCCCTCAGGTCACTACCACAATGACAAGTGGCGCAAACAGTATGGATAAAGTTATAACTAAGATTCTCTGTGAACGGGCAGGCATCCCTCAGGCAGACTGGGAAATGTTTTATGACTATGATATAAAAAAAGATATAAATTCTGCCGTAAAAAAAATCGAATCAAGGTTTGAATATCCTGTTTTTGTAAAACCATCCTCTGCAGGCTCAAGTGTCGGTGTAAACAAATGCCGTAACAGGCTTGAACTTGAAAATGGACTTAAAGAGGCCGCGTTACACGATTTTAAGGTGCTGGTTGAAGAGTGCATAACAGGCGTTGAAATTGAAACAGCTGTAATTGGAAATACTGATCCCGAGGTTTCTGTTTGCGGTCAGATAGCGCCGTCCGAAGAGTTTTACAGTTATGACTCTAAATATAACGATGAAAATTCGCGTGTTTTTATTCCTGCTAAAATAAACGAAACTGTTCAGGAAAAGGTGCGGGAGTATGCTCTTGCTGTTTACAAAGCAATGGAATGTCAGGGAATGTCGCGTATCGACTTTTTTGTCACGGCAGATGGTGGTATTGTGTTTAACGAACTTAATACCATACCTGGCTTTACGGATATCAGTATGTATCCAAAACTTATGGAATACAGCGGTTTTCAGGGTAAGGCTCTTGTTGATTACCTTATTCAACTTGCACTTGCGGAGGACAGACGATGAAGCGCAAAGCGATCGGTGTTTTTGACAGCGGTCTTGGTGGTTTAACTGCAGTCAAAGAACTAAAAAAAATACTGCCGAATGAAAATGTTATTTATTTTGGTGATACTTCTCGCGTACCTTATGGCACACGAAGCTGTGACACTATAATGCGATATGCTGCTCAGGACTTGAACTTTTTGTCCTCGTTTGATATAAAAATAGCGCTGGTTGCCTGCGGTACAGTGTCTGCAGTTGCGCTTAGTGAACTTCGGGATAAATACCCATTTGAAGTTATAGGTGTAATAGAAAGCACGGTCGATGCTGCTATAAAAGGTACAAGAAACGGTAAAATCGGTATCATTGGTACAAATGCTACCATTAAATCAAATGCTTATGCAAATCTTATAAACAAAATGGCTCCGGATATGAAGACGATAAGTGTTCCTTGTCCGCTTTTTGTTCCGCTTGTCGAAAATGGGCATATCAGAGAAAACGATCCCATTACTAGAGAAGCTGTGAAGCATTATCTTTCAATAATAAAAGATTTTGGTGCCGATACCGTTATCCTTGGCTGTACTCATTACCCTATTATATCGCGTGCAATCGGTGAGTTTGTTGGACAAGAAACACTTCTTGTAAACTCCGGCAGGGAAGCGGCAAAGCATATTCGTGACATCCTTGCTGAAAAATCATTGCTGTCTGATACTAAAAACGGTATAAATCGTTATTTTGTTAGTGACAGTGTTGAAGATTTTAAAAACTACGCCGGTATATTTATGCATAGCAATTATCTGGGTGAGGTTGAAAAAATTGATATTGAAAAATACTGATAAAACACCTGTCGTTATATCATTTGAAACGCATCAGAAATCAGGTGAAATGTCTGATTTTGCGGAAAACTTATATAATGGCACACTTTATACAAAAAACGGTTCAGTATATATTGTTTATACTGCTGATGGTGAACTATGTTCGGTAAAACAGACAGATGATATAGTCATCTTTACGCGCCATGGCTCCGGATCTAATTTGAAATTCAAACAAGGTGAGTCTTATGACAGCTTTTATAATACCCCTGCCGGTTCATTATCCGTTAC